>NZ_AUNJ01000342.1 GCF_000447775.1 Bacteriovorax sp. DB6_IX | reverse complement strand
TTATATATTGCTTGAGCTTTAGCGATGTCCTGTGAAGTCGGCTCTACTGGCTTTCTTTCTAGCTTCTCTTCAATTGTATTTAAGACATATTCACTAGAAGATGTATCTTTGTAATTTGATAAATCCTTAGAGACTACGTTTAATTTATCTTTTAAAACTTGTACATGATCCTCTTTTGCCTTTGCTGACATATGATCATAAAGAAATGAACCTCTAGCCTTTTCTCGACCTCTTTTCACTGCCTCTTTATGTTCTGTAAGGATTTCTTCATTCGACTTTGAAGCAAATGCACCATTCTCGTCAATATATGTAGTATCAACTTCTGCAACATTACTAAATCCCATCTGTGTCATAAAGACAGCAGCTTCAGTCTTACCACCTGCTGCTTTTTCTAATTGAACCATTAGAACTGCTTTTTCTGCCTTGATCCTTTCTAAACTTCTTTCAAGTGCAACTTGATCGGTCAATAGATCAACACACTCAACGCCAGTGATATTTTCATGCTCCATACAAGATTTTGCAAAATGTCTGACATTCTCAAGTTCAGCTTGTAGCTCATTATACTGATCATCTAACTGAACTCTTTTAGATGCAAGCTCCGTTAATTGATCAGAACTGGCCTTAACCGTATTAGCTAAATTTCGACTAAGAAGATCAAAGTCAGACCTGACACTACAAAAAGCAATATTATACTTAAACTTTAAATCGAGAACCTCAAGATCATTACTTTTTCCGTCAAGACCCTTTCCTCTAATATACTCTTCTCTATTTGTTGCAAAGTATGATCTTAGCTTATCAAGGTTTCCTTTATCATTTTCTTCAAGTAACTCTGAATATTTAACCTCTACGAAATCTTCATATTTATGTTTTGAAGATTGACTATCAGGATCAATAGCTGCGATTTCCCTGTTTAACTCCTGACACTTTCCTTTAACATAATTAAGTAATACTTCTTTTAAGACTTGTTTTTTATTTTCTCTGGCTCCAGGTTTTTCCAGAAAAGCTGAGTACTCAGCCGATATCGTCTCAGTAGTTTCAGATACGAGCATGTCCCTTTTATTTCTAGAACTTAATCTTTCCCCAAGTAATAAGTCATTTACAAGAAATGAGTTCTCATGCTGTTGTAGAGTCATTCCAACCAAGGCGACAGCAGGAGCATAGCGTCCTAGCTGATCAAGACCATTACCACTTGTCCTACTTGCCACAGAATTTGGGTCTCTCATATCAAGTTCTCCATCAATTGGAGTCGATTGAATTACGCGATAACTGCTAACATCATAAGAATATCTCTTTGAAAAAAGATCAGATAAATGCTTTAACTTTTCGTCATTAGATAAACTTCTAAACTTCACATTTGCTGGCTTACGGTCTGTTCGACTCAACCCCTTTAAATATCTTTTCATTTTAGGGTTAGAGTTCGGATCAATACAAGCTGATTTATCCCCAATAATTTCTTGAAAATAGTTTATGAGCTCAAGCTGAGCAACATCACCATGGTTATTCTTACGGTCCCACATGATTGCTTTCTTACGAATTTGAGTTTTTACAGAGTTTTTAACTTCTTCTGAAAATTTCTTTAAACCTTCTTGCTCTGACTCATCAACTTCAAGCTTATTTACACAACTACAAAACTTCTCGTCTGTATCTTGTGTTGAACAATTAAGTGCCGATAGATTATTCCAAAGACTTGATAACTGCTCAGGATTAAAACCATCTGAGTCACAATACTTATCTTTAAATTCATTATGAAGAATACGAATTTGGGCCGGCATAACTTCCCCTGTGAAAGCAAAGGTACTTACCGAACTAAATAAGAATGTGAGTGTGATTACCAGTGTTTTAATTGCCATCTCCTTAACTCTAAGCTTTTCGGTCAACTTCTAAATAATCCTTAACTATTAGTGTAAAGAATCTCGATAAAACTTGTTAATTCAATTGCAAATATTTGTGTATCTAACTGATATCACGTTGAAAGAGTATGGATTATTGATAATTTAAGTGACAAGAATAGTGGTCACAAAAAAGGCCATCAAAAGATGGCCATTTATTATTCCCACTCAATTGTGCCTGGTGGTTTAGATGTAATGTCGTAGACAACTCTTGTGACTCCGGCCACTTCATTGGTAATGCGACTTGAAACCTTGGAGAGAAACTCATGTGGCATATCAGTCCAAGTAGCAGTCATACCATCAGAAGAGTTTACCATTCTAAGACAGATAACTTCTTCATAAGCTCGAGCATCCCCTTTTACACCGACTGTCTTTACAGGAAGTAAAACAGTTAGTGCCTGCCAAGTTGAAGAATAGAGGTTTGATTCAGTAAGTTCTTCAAATAGGATTTGATCACTTTCTTGAACCTTTCTAATTCTTTCATCTGTTACTTCACCTAGAACTCTAATCCCAATTCCTGGTCCAGGAAAAGGGTGGCGGTGAACCCAGTGGTGTTTTAAACCAAGTTTCTCACCAATGGCCCTTACCTCATCTTTAAAGAGATATCTTAGAGGTTCAAGAAGTTTCAATTTCATTCTCTCTGGTAAGCCTCCAACATTATGATGTGACTTAATCGTTACAGATTGTCCATCTTCCTCATGCGGAGAAATGGATTCAATAACATCTGGATATAAAGTTCCCTGCAAAAGGTAATCAAACTTAATGCCATGATTTTCTTCGTACTCGTGAACTTTCTTCTCAAAAACTTCAATAAATGTATTTCCAATAATCTTTCTCTTCTTTTCAGGGTCATCAACTCCCTCAAGCTTAGAAAGAAAATCATCTTTTACAGTAACAATTTCAATATTAAGGTCTGTTTCACGCCTTAGAGTTTCAATATGTCCATAATCTTGTGGTCTTAAAAGTCCATGATCAACAAAGAAGCAATAGAGATTGTCTCCAATCACTTCATGGCTCAATTGCGCTGCCACTAATGAGTCAACTCCTCCAGAGAATGCACAAAGAACTTTAGATTTCTCAACTCCTCTCACAAGCTCTTTGGCCTCATCTAACATCTCGGATGCTGACCAATCTTGTTCTAGCCCCGCAATATCTTCAAAGAAATAGTTTAGAATATCTTTTCCATGCTCGCTGTGTTCAACTTCAGGATGAAATTGTAATCCAAATATTGGTCGTGTGTTATGCTTAATGGCGGCAACAAGAGAATTATGACTTTCCATCACAAGAGTAAAATCTTTTGGAAGCTCACTAATATGATCTGAGTGACTCATCCAAACATTAACTTCATCGGGAACATTATTCATTTGAAACTTATTCGTCGTATGAATCTTTGCATGTCCATACTCTCCAATTGTTCCCTTTTCAACAACTCCACCAAAGTATTTTCCCATTAACTGCATTCCGTAACAAACCCCTAGAATAGGAAGATCTGTATTATCAAAGACAAAACTATAATCATTTTTATCTTCAAAAACTGACTGAGGTCCCCCAGATAGAACCAGGGCCTTTGGTTTCTTACCACTTTCAAATAGCTCTCGAGCTTTTTTTACTGTGATAATCTCACTAGAGAAGCCGAGCTCCCTAGACTTTCTTGTAATTAGTTGAGTGTATTGTGAACCAAAGTCTACAATCCAAATTTGTCTTAAACTCATTTATCTTCCTTAATAAAGTATTTCTTAATCTAATTGATAGTTAGGAGCTTCTTTTGTCACCATCACATCATGTGGATGACTTTCTTTTAAAGATGCTGCTGTAATCTTAATAAACTCCGCTTTCTCCTGAAGTTCATCAATATTATGTGCCCCGACATAGCCCATACCAGATCTTAGTCCACCAACAAGTTGATAGATATTACTAGCGAGAGATCCTCTATATGGAACCTGTCCTTCAATCCCCTCTGGTACAAGTTTCTTATCTTCAACACTGGCTTGACCATAACGATCTTTAGAACCAAGCTTCATCGCTCCAAGAGATCCCATTCCTCGATAAACCTTATATGTTCTTCCTTGATAAAGAATCATTTCACCAGGAGTTTCATCACAACCAGCAAACATTGACCCCAACATGACACAACTTGCCCCAGCAGCGATGGCCTTCACCATATCACCTGAGTACTTAATTCCACCGTCGGCAATAAACGGAATTCCCGCTGATTTACAAACAGAGGCACATTCCATGACTGCTGATAACTGAGGGACACCGATTCCCGCAACAACACGAGTTGTACAAATTGATCCAGGACCAATACCAACTTTAATACCATCGACGCCTGCTTCAATGAGGGCCTCACAAGCTTTTCTTGTGGCCACATTCCCCGCTATAATATCAACTTGCTGTCCTTCAGGCACAAGGGCCCTTACTGTCTTTACCATTTCGATGACACCCTTAGAGTGGCCATGAGCTGTGTCAACAACGATACAATCCACATTAGCACCAATCAGCGCCTTTGCTCTTTTGACTTCCTTTTCACCAACTCCAATCGCAGCGGCAACTCGGAGTCTCCCGAATTGATCTTTATTTGAATTAGGATAATTAATATTTTTCAAAATATCTTTGATTGTAATTAGACCTTGTAATTTTCCTGCACTATCGACAATTGGAAGTTTTTCAATCCTATGCTGGTGAAGAATAGACTTTGCCTCTTCCAGCTCGACACTAGACTCTGCGGTAATTAAACGATCTTTAGGAGTCATAATATCTTTGACTCTTTGAGAGAGATTTGTTTCAAATCTTAAATCTCGACTTGTTAAAATACCGACAAGATTTTCATTTTCATCAACTACAGGAACACCTGTGATTTTATGCTTCTCAGTGATTTTAACAACTTCATGTAGAGAGAGATCTGGAGAAACAGTAATAGGATTCATCACCATTCCAGACTCAAACTTCTTAACTTTCTCTACTTCCCAAGCTTGTCGTTCTGCTGGCATATTCTTGTGTATAACACCGATCCCACCTTCTTGTGCCATAACGATTGCTGTTTTAGATTCTGTTACTGTATCCATTGCCGCAGAGACAATAGGAATTCTTAAAGTAATATTCCTTGTGAATTTTGTTTCAAGATTGGCCTCGTGTGGAAGAACTTCCGAATAACCTGGCCTGATGAGAACATCATCATAAGTAAGCGCATTGTCAGTGAGTACTTTAGACATAAAAAAATCCTAGTTTAAATATAAGTCATACAAATTTATTTAAATACTTGTTATCACTTATATTTTAACTAGGATATGAGTTTTTTTTTAGCGTAAAAATCTAGCCTATTATAATTAGGACAACCTAATACTAGTAAGCTTCATTATAATCTTGATCATAACTCTTGAGTTCTTTAATCAAGCTATTAATCTCATTTGAATGACGCATTTGTTTCTTGTACTCCTTCATAAGAGAAGTCTCAAAGGCATTTGTCTTGACCTTTACCTGAGGATTAAGCTCCACCATAGAAGCTGGCTTTCTAGCGCTCTCAGCTTTTGCTTTGTATATCGTAACCTTCTTTGAGGCCGGTACTCTTTGTTTTTTCACGCCATAAACTTTTACAACAGCATTGGATTTCTTATTATATTCAGGCTTAAATTTATAAGGCTTTTTCTTATACTTCTTTGCAAGAGTTGTTACTTTAGACTTGTAGAAATTTAAAAGACTATCGTCTCTTTTAGAACGATCTTCTTTTTTCTCTCGTAAAATGATGAGTGATCCACCCGTTGCCTTATCCTTAGATTCAACAGAAGCGACCATTCTACCTTTCGCTGCCTTCTCCATTGGACGTGATGGAAACTTTTCAATTTCCTCTACGGCGGACTTTGACTTTTGCATTGGTCTTATATCATCAAATAGAGAAAGAACTGCAGTGTAAGCATTAGAGCCAATTGGAGTTGGTACACGTGGTGCTCCATTTTCATAGTTCTCTATGATAAATGAAAACTTACCTGCACTAATCTCTTCTTTTAAAAATTCATGATTATTATTCTTAAAGAGGTGTGTCCCCTTAATACTGAGAAGTTGTGTCTTTCCACTTTCAGAATCATATGAAACAACAAACTCTCCATGAGTATAAGAAACTGTTGCATTTACAGTTTGAACATGAAAATGATTTTCAGAATTCTCATGAGACTGAGTCCACAGATAACCTGATCTCAATTCGATCATTTTATTTAGAATAGTCGCATGTGCTGAACCTGAAAGGTGGTAAGTATGATCATAATAATCATTAAATGAAACCTGTGCCCCTACTTCAGTAAAGATTTGGTCAAAATCGTAAATATAATCACCAAGATCAAGCTTCTTAGTTTGACCATGTGATGTCACAAAGACATTACCTTTAACACTATTTACGACTGCCTTAGGTGCCTTTGCAAAGACGGTATAGCTAAGGGCAATCAATAGTACTAGCTTAATTAGATTTATACTTTTGAACGATCTTCTCATAGTGCCCACTTAAAATATTCCATTCTGGTGTGTTTCTATATTTCTTTCTAAATTCCTCAACAACTGCGAAGAATTCTTTTTCCTTTCCTTGTTTAAGATATGACATTCCCAGCCAAAGCTTAGATCCTAGGTAGAATTTTGAAGTTGGATACCTCTCAACTAAGTCTTTAAAGTATTTTTCACTCCACTGATAATGCTTACCAGTTTCAAAAGAAGCAACTCCCGCTTGGAAGAGAAACTTATCATCTTTAGATTTATTATTTGGGAAATGATTTGAGAATTCATTGAAAAACTGTGCACTCTTCTCATAGTTCTTGCTATCAAACTCTTTCTCTGCGATTGCGAGCA
>NZ_AUNJ01000341.1 GCF_000447775.1 Bacteriovorax sp. DB6_IX | reverse complement strand
AATGGCCGCTGCGTAAAAGCGCGGCCATCACGCCAAAACAAATTATATTTCATCTAATAAAGTTTTCTTAACTTTCTGCTCATAACTATCAAAAAATATTGATTTTCCTTGTACTTCTCTATTAAAATTTAACCAATCAAATTTTTTCAAACTTATAAAACAAAACAAGGAGTTAGTTTTGAAAAAAATTATCGCTGGTGCACTAGCACTTTCAATGGGATCAGCTCTTGCTGGTAACGTAATGCCAGAAATGACAAGAGATGGAAAAACTAAGAACGACAACCTAGGTGTTGCTTGGTCTAAAAGAAATGCTGCTGTTCTTTCATACGATACTCTTACTCAAGATAGAGAAGTAAGTGGAACTGAAACTGCAGAAGTTAAAACTACTAACCTAAATCCATACGTATTTGGAACTCAC
>NZ_AUNJ01000340.1 GCF_000447775.1 Bacteriovorax sp. DB6_IX | reverse complement strand
TACTTTTAAGTCTGACATTGAGACCAATTTCCTTGGCCTTTTGAATATAGATTTCGAGATTTCTCTCGAGTAAGACTTCTCCTCCTGTGAAACAAACAGAGAGGGCTCCTTGTTGTTTGATCTCGCTAATAATACGGAGAACTTCTTCCTGAGATAATTTTGGGGAGAGTTTATTCTCACTGGGTATTGAGTTTGATTGTGTACGATCAAAATTATAGCAGTGTGAGCAACGGAAATTACATTGCTGTGAAAGCTCAATTGTCACGTTTAAAGGAATACAATTTTTAAGGGCGTTAATACGTAGTTTGGTTTCGATGCTCTGGTGCTCTGTTGGATCCAGTGAATCGAAAAACTCTTTACTCATAACCTTATTACCTTAAGTAGAAGTGATGCTAGCTTATTTGTATACTTGAGTTTATCGTGATTCAAAGTAGAGAGTAAAGTTCTAATTCTTTTGAAGAGTCTCACTTCGGGAGTGATTGAGTTAGAAGACTTTAGTTTTCCTTTGTATTTACCAATAATCTTAAATTCATGATAGATTTCATGATCATAGTTCTTTAGATAATCTCCCTTTGGTCCTGCCTTGAGCATTCTATGAATGATGGGAGTTTTAGAATGAGGACTTTCCAGTAGAATAATATCACCAATCTTAACGGAGAAGTTATCTCTTTGAATGATGACACGATCTCCCTGTTTTAAATAGGGATGCATGCTAATTCCTTCTACTGTATATATTTCTTCCATGGAATTTTTAAGAGAGAAGACCCTTATTCTTAAATTTCTCAAGAAGCTCAAGAACATCATGTTGAGCAGTATTGGCATCTATATCATATTCCTCTGTCACTTTCTGAATAAGGGAATCTAATGTGCTTCCCGTTGTGATTTCTGTCCAGATTAAAGAGGCCACTGAATTTAGCTCATGATAAATATGTCCATCACGTGTATCAAGAATAACTATATTATCATTGAGTTTTGTCCATGAAATATCTTTAGCTTTTTCGATTGTTTGCATTAGAATATACCTATCAGTTGTTAACTTTTTATTTAGTTAAATATAGTGAGAAACGGGATAAAGGTAAACTCTAATGTCGAAATTGTCAGAGAATGAAAGAATGGCCGAGTATCGTCCCGGAGTATTTTTTAAAATTCCGAAGAAATTTGGAAAGCTTGAATTACTTATAAGACGTAGTACTCAGATTTTTCAGGCGCTCTTTTCTGCGAGATTTTCTGCAAACTCTTTTTTGGAGGAGGACGCCGAGTTACGTTACAATCATCAAGAAGAGCTAGAATACTACAAGGCCGTGGCACATTCTGGATTAACAACTGAAGAGCTTGCTGTTTTAAATCATTTAAAGTCTCGAGGGCAATCATTAAGGAATATTCTTATTGTGGGTGCAGGGGCCGGTCGAGAGCCATTCTACTACGCCAAAGAAGGTTATCAGGTTGATGCTCTCGATATTAATCTTGAGATGGTTGAGGCCGCAAAAAATATTTCCAAAGAATCAGGGCTAGATGTGAATTTCTATCATGGAGATCAGAGTTTTGAAACTGGTCGAAAATATGACCTTGTCCATATCTCTTTTGCAATTACAAGCCATATTCAGGGACGCAAGAATAGAGTGAAGTTTTTCAAAGAGTGTTTTAAGCATGTTGCTAAAGATGGGGTGATGATTCACGGATTTTATGACAGGCGAGTTAACGAATCTTTACGTTTTAGAATTTCTTCATGGATATTGAGAATGCGATGGTTCTTTACAAAGAGAGAGTGGGAGCCTGGTGATACGCTAATTTCAAGCGTTGGTCATCACAACTCTTCTGATATGCTTTCGTATTTCTATTTCTATGAAAGTGCAGATAGTATTAAGTCCGAACTAAGAGAGGCCGGTCTTAAAGGCGAAATTATTCACAGAGAATTAGATTCTAATTCACGTTTAGATGAATTTTGGATAATTGAAGGGAATTAGTAATCACCTGTTCTAATACGTTTCTTCACATCTTTCTCTGCTTTATCAGCACGTTTGTCGTGAAGTTTCTTACCTTTTGCTAGGGCAATCTCAAGTTTAACTCTTGAACCTTTGAAATAGATAATTGTTGGAACAATCGTAAGTCTTTGGGCCTTGGCCTCATGCTCGATATATTTGATCTCACTTTCATGCAGAAGGAGTTTTCTCTTTCTGTCTTCTTTGTGATTGTGGATATTTCCAAATTCATACTGTGGGATTTTAATATTATTGGCCCAAGCTTCACCATCTTTATCGATAGTGATGTGAGCTTCAGCAATAGTGACCTTTCCATCGCGTAAACTCTTAACCTCAGTTCCTTGAAGAACTAAACCAGCTTCGAACTTTTCAACGAGGTGATAGTCGTATCCAGCTCTTTTATTTTTGGCAATAATTTTAATACCCATGATGTATCCGTTTATTCACTCAGTAGCTTATATAATTTCTGAATATCCTCAAGTTGTAAAGCCTCGGCGCGAACAGTCACTGGGTGACCAATCTCTGCTAGAGCACTTTCAATTTTTTCTTTTGAGGCATATGTTTTGAGTCCTTTCCCAATTTGTTTTCTCTTAAATTGGAAGACT
>NZ_AUNJ01000339.1 GCF_000447775.1 Bacteriovorax sp. DB6_IX | reverse complement strand
CCCCTACTTATAATCTATAAAGATTCAAATCGATTTACGGCCTTGGCAACGATATCAAGACTATCTTGCCAAAATTCGGCCTCTTCAATATTTTTCCCGAGATGCTTCTTGATAAGATCTTCTGCAGTCATCGATCCAGTATCTCTTAGAATTCCGTTATACAACTCTACGAATTTATCTCCCATTTTATCTTTTTGCGCATAAATCCCTAAACTAAAGAGATATCCAAAAAGGTATGGGTAGTTATAAAAAGATAACCCTGAAATTGAGAAGTGAAGCTTTGATGCCCAGAACATTTCATCATATTCAGTTAATGAATCTTCATACCATGTTTGCCAAGCATCCTTCATAAGATCCTTTAGCTCATTAGCTGAAAGCTCCCCTTCCTTTCTCTTATCTACAAGAAGCTTCTCGAATTCATAACGAGAAGGGATATTACATAACATGGCCTCTGCAGAAGATGCGTCTTCCCAACAAATTTCAAATCTCTCCTTGTCCGTTTTTGCATTTTCAAAGAGGTAATCACGAACGAGGGTCTCTGCAAAAATAGAAGCCGTTTCAGCAAGGGTCATTGGATACATTGTCTTTGAATAAGGCATATCTCTCATAACCCAATTATGATAAGCGTGACCTAGCTCATGAGCTAAAGTCATAATATCACCCATTGAACCATTATATGTCATAAAGACTCTTGGCTCTCTGAGCTTTGCAAATTTAGTACAGTAGGCACCAGGCTTTCTCGCCGGAGTTGGCTTAGCATCAATCCAGTTCTTATCCCACATCATCTTGGCAAACTCCCCCATCTCCGAAGAGAAAGAGTTGAAGGCCTGGATAATCATTTCCATTCCCTCAGTAAATGTATAAGGAGTAGACTCTCCTTCTTTTACAGGTGGAGATGCAAGAAGATCCCAAGGGTTTGCCTTTTCTTGTGATCTCGATTTGGCCATCGCCGTTAGAGCTTTTTGACCTGTTAAGCGATTCTTATATGTTGTCTCCATGAGAGCATCGAGAGTTTGTCTCGAGATTCTCGCACTATGAGTCGCCACATCAAGAGCATGAAGTTCACGTCCAGCTCTTTGCGAACGAGTTTTCATATCTTCGTTTCGCCAACCATTAATTCCATTTAAAATGGCCGCAGCACTTTGCTCTGCCTCAGTCCAAGACTTTTGAATTGCTCTCCATGAAGCTTCTCTTAAAGCAGGATCACTTCCTCTTAAATTAGCAGCTGCATTTGCATAACCAACTTGCTCTCCATTCACCTCACAAGTCATATTTCCTGAAATGGCATTATAAAGTTTTCCCCAAGCATCGATCCCATGAGATCTAAAACCTGCGAGAATCCCCTCTTCTTCATCAGATAGAGTAAAGTCTTTATTAAGACGAGAGTGTTTAATTAGAAATTCATGCTCTTTACAATCTTCGTCACTTAGGACTTTCTCAATATCTTGATCAGAACATTGCATAAGAAAAGTATCAATTGGCTTTGTGGCCTTGAAAATATCAGACCAGATAATTGAAAGCTTTGATTGTAACTTCAAAGCGTCCTCATCTTTAGAATCAACACTTGTAATAGAACTTAGGTATGTTGCTAATTGACTTAACTCAATTACAAGTTCTCTTCTGAGCTTCAAAACATCTTGCACGATTTCGATAGATTGAGTTTGTTTAAAACTCTCCATCAATTCTTGAATATTTGAAACATCACTCTTTGAAGTTTCTAAGAGTTCATTAATAGCGGGATCATTAAGATCCTTAAAAATATGGGAATTATCCCAAACAGTACAATCATTCATATAGACCTCTTAATTTTTAAAATCAGTGCACCAACAAAAATCATTAGTAAGCAGTACACTTGTCCAATAGTAAAATATCTTAAAAGATACCCGATCTGGGGATCCGGCATTCTAAAGAATTCAACAATAAATCGACCAACTCCATATCCGATAAGAAAGAGTGCACTTAAAAAGCCCTCTCGAGAAAGTTTCTTCTTTAGCAACCACATCATCGCAAAGAGTAGGAGTCCCTCTAATAGCGCCTCATAAATTTGAGAAGGATGCCTAGGACTAGTATCATAGAGCTTTGGAAAAATCACGGCCCATGAGACATCTGTGACACGACCTGCGAGTTCACCATTTATAAAGTTTGCGATTCGTCCAAAGAATAAAACAAAGGGAGTTACCAAGCACATGGTATCAGCGAAGGACCAAAAATTTCGTCCTAATTTTCTTGTGTAGTAAAGAGTCCAAATCCCGCAACCGATTAGGGCGCCGTGAAAACTCATTCCTCCCTTCCATATCGCGAGAATATCTTGAGGGTGCTCGAGATAGTGATTCAAGTTATAGAAGAGAATATAAAAAACTTTTCCTGAAAAGAGTAAGACAAGAAAACCATAGAAGAGAAAGTTTTGAAACTCTTCGAAATTAATCCTACTAATGCCCTTTTTAACCAAATAGCGAACACTAAAATAAACCCAAAAATAACCTAGGAAGTAGACAAGCCAATACCACGGAAATGGCATTCCAAAAATTTCAAAAGCAATGGGATTCAGATTATGGACATAGTAATTCATTAAAAAACATTAGTGAGCTTCTAATTTATTTAGCAACTGCTCACATTCTGTTTTTAAATTATCCATGTAACGATCTTCGATGGCAAATCTTTGCTTATCTTCAGCAAACCTCTCCTGCTTTGAAAGTGCCTTGCGTGCCTCATGTGTCTTAAAATTTCTGATTTCTTCATACATATCAAAGATATGGGGATAATCTGTATTTGAAACAAAATCAACGCGATCAATCAACATTCTCAACCTGATACAAGCCTCTGACGCTTCACATTGTTTTTGTAGAAAGGCCATTGAGATGGTTTTTAAACTATCTTTAACAAAGGCAATTCGCTCTTCTTCTTTTTTGACGAAGTGCTCAACCTCTTTTTTTCGCTGCTCAGTTAAGCGCTTAAGCTTCATATAGTAGAAGCTTACTCCAATAGAGAGGATGAAAATAACTGCAACGAGAATTCCAGCATAAATATAAAACTCTTTTTGTGACATATTCTTCCTTTCCTACATATGTGCCGGTTTCGGAGGATAGGTTCCAACCGGTGCTTCTTCATACCAATTCTCTAGCAAATTCACAATCTCTTCTTGGTCATCAGGCAGAGTTCCACCAATGGGATACATATTAGAGACATGGTTTGTTCTAAATAAAACTCTTCGAGAAAAACTCGCTTTATTGAGAATATCTCTCATCTCCCCTAAGAGTTCTTTAACTGTTAACATCTCGAATCCTCTTTCAACCATACGGTGATAAGGTGTCCCTGGCACCGGTATTGTTGTTAAGAATGAGAGATAGTTTGGTGAAATGGCACTTAGAACTTTTGCTGTCTCTTCAACATGGGAAGTCGTAAACTTCTGACCTCCCAGGCCTAACATGGCAATGACAGAAAGCTCAATCCCCGCATTCATAAGCTTAATGCTGGCCTCAATCATCTCCTGAGCGGTATTTCCTTTGACTGTTAGATGAAGAACTTTATCGCAACCAGACTCCAATCCCAGATAGGCAATCTTGAGTCCAAGCTCACTTAGTCGCTTTAACTCTTCCTCAGTTTTTTCAAGCATATTCTCAGCAGTTGCATAAACTCCGACTCTCTTAACATCAGGAAAGAGTTCAGCAATCAGTTTCAGTGATCTCTCCAAACTCTCCATAGGAGCCCCAAGAGCGTCTCCATCACAAAGAAAGATCTTCTCTGGCAACTGCCCAATTCTGTTGTAATAATCTGCGGCCTTTCTAATATCTTCCAGCACCTCTGAATCAGGGCGAACACGATAGGTTTTTGAACGGTACATATTGCAGTAAGTGCACTTATTATTCGAACATCCAATAGTTTGCTGAATTAACAGGCTGCGTCCTTCAGACGGTGGCCTAAAAACAGGTTCATCGTAAACAATGGGAAAGTTCCAAAACATCGATATTCCTTTGAGCTCAATGAGTCTTATGATACTTTAACTATAGCCCGTCTAAACGGAGGGATTTATGAGTGAATATATAACGGAGCCATTTGAAGATAAAGGAAAATATCAAGTCCTTCCTAGTGCGGGGAGAGCCTTCTCTATTATCTTTGACAATAAATCAGAGGCCCACAAATTTTCTATTTCCCTTATGCTTGGAGCTGCGCCAAGCCCTAGTCAGTCTCCCGACTTCTACACTGAACTCAAAACGGAAAATGGGACGAGGTATTTGGAAGTGGCACCACTGAAGAAGGTGGAAGAAGAAGCGGGTTTTGATATTAGCGAATGTTGCCAATCTGGCTGCTCAGGTTGCCCATATTATGGCCAATAACCCTTGGGACCAATTCGAACGCCTTCACTGCTTTCCTAAAAATTGCAATTGTGAGCCAATGAGATTCGGAGAGCTCATTCTCCAACCCATGGCCGTTATCACTAGTATTCCCTACTCCTTGGTTGGATTTCTAGCTCTTTTCAAACTAAGAGGGACTCAATTTAAAAGACTCCAATTCCTGGCCTGGATATACATCTTTCAAGGTATAGCAAGTGCCTTTCTCCATAGCTCATTTATAAGTTTCAGCCGCTATATGGACTTTGGGGCCATCTTTTCGATCCTCGCTTGGATCATCTGCAATATAAAATTTCCCAAAGAGCCTATGAATAAATTTCTATTTAAATGGTTTATTCTCGCTATAGTTCCAACCTATTTGATTAGCGTTTTTAAGGAGCGATTTGCACTCATTTTTGCGGTTTACTTTCTTATAACAGTCCTCATCTCTTGGAACCATTATAAAGAACATCCACAAAATAAGCAGACAATAGACTATCTTTTAACCGGGATTATCTTTGTTATCGTAGGGGGACTCTGCTTCATTCTCGATAGATCGAGACTCATGTGCTTTGAGCAGTGGCACTTCTACGGTCACTCCCTCTGGCATATCCTCACCTCCTTGGCCATGTACCAGGTCTTTCAATATTTCTTATTTCATGAGAAACGCGCAGAAATTTCATAGGCGATTGCCAAGTAACGAATTTTTGACTATTTAAGTCCTTGTGAAAAATCTACCAAAGTCTAAGAAGACATTCTCATTTAAAGTTACTGAGGAAACTCCCTATTTAGAGCTCCTTGCTGAAAATACACCTTTTTCAAAAGTTGCCCTAAAAAAGCTCTTTGCAGCTGGTGCCATTTGGATAAACGAAGGAAAAACCGATCGAAAAGTCCGAAAGGTTAAAGGAACTTTAAAGGCCGGTCAAAAGATTAAACTCTATTTTGATCCAAATATTAAACCCGTTGATATGGATACCCTAGAGTGTATTCACGATACTCACAACTGGGGTGTTTGGTATAAACCAGCAGGCCTGCTATGTCAGGGAACGAAATATGGTGATGAGTTTACTCTACTTAGACATGTTGAAAAAAGACTAAATAGAATGCCATACCTCGTCCACAGACTTGATAGAGAAACTTCAGGCCTTATCATTATGGCCTACGATAGAAAGTCTGCGAGGTTCTTTAGTGAGCAAATTCGTGAAAGACAGATTCAAAAGTTCTACCAAGCAGAAGTTCTCGGTCAAATCGCCGACGATCAAGGTGAGATCAATGCGCAGATAGAAGGTAAAGAGGCCATCACAAAGTATCGAGTTCTAGAAAGACGTGAAAATAGTACGATAATTGAAGCACAAATTATTACGGGTCGTAAGCATCAGATTCGTGTGCACTTCACAGATCTCGGTCACCCTGTTCTTGGAGATCCTCTCTACGGAGAAGAGAACTCCCACCCAGAAGGTCTTAGACTTGTCGCCACGAAGCTAAAGATGAGAGAGCCAGGAAGAAAGCACTGGATGAAGATTCGACTCACAGATAAGTACTTGTTATTTAAAGAGCCTGTCTAAGGCTTTGACATATAAGTATTTCAGCAAATTCAAAGAATCCCCCTAAGCTCATCTTGGTTCCTATATATTTGATATATGTATCAAAGAACCGCAATGGCCATTTTAATGACTGTTTTTATCACTCTTCTTTCTTGTCAGAAAAAAGAAGAGCGCACACTTGTCATTAATCAAGTTGAAGCCCCATCGCAATCTGCAAGTGGTGGTGTTATCGATGGTGGAGGTTCAGGTTATGAATATCCAACAGAACAAGATATTCAAGAAACGCTTCAAAAAGCTTTAGAACAAATCTCAACAACAGAAGAAGGAATGAATTTCTCTGTTCATCTCGTAGACCAGCTCGCGATTGAATATAATGGATATGAAGATAAAATCGAAAACCTCACTTTCCTTCAAAAAGTTCTTGTCGAGCTTGTAGGACTCCCGACAAGAATCCAAATGAGACGCAGAAAGCTCTGTGAAAGAAAGGCTGAAAGAAACTGCGACTCTCTTTATCCTCTTAAAAGACAAGGCTTAGGAACAATCGTCAACTCAGACAATGTAGAATTAAAACAAAAATGTCACGATCTCTACCATAGAGAAAGAGTTGGAGCCGTTAGTAGCTTCTCTAAAGATGCCCAAATCTGTCTCTCTCTAGAACAACTTAAAAAAGTCCCTACCATAAGCTTACATAGAAGTATCCTTGCCCTTCTCTTTCACGAGGCAAGTCATATGCTCAATTACAAAACAGAAAAAGAGGCTGAAATTATTGAAAACTATATTAACTCTGAGTATGAATATATCAAGTCTTTGATGGATGGTTTAGCAGATTCTGTATCACTAGAGAGAACAAGGAATAATTTAGCTCTAAGGAGAATTAAGGATCATGTCGAAGTTCCTCTTAAGGCCTATAAGAATGCCTCAAACAATCCTGACGCTTTCCAGTTTTGGGAATATGAAAATATTAGATACGATCTAAAGTACTTTGATATCAGCATAGTAGAGAAATCGC
>NZ_AUNJ01000338.1 GCF_000447775.1 Bacteriovorax sp. DB6_IX | reverse complement strand
CTGTGTAGTCATCAGAGAAGAACTTCATCAAAGTCGGATGTTCATTGAACAAGTTCCAAAGAGGAGTTATCGTCTCTGTTAAAAAGCTTAAAATAAGCAAAGCATCGGAAGTCGATCTTACATAACCGTCTTCTTCAGAGAAATTATTAATTTTAATGATTGATTTTCTTTCTGTTTCAATGTGGTCTTTGATTCCGTTAAAATCAGGGAGTACCGATAATTCTTTAGCCATACATTTAAGTTACGTGATCGGATATCTTTGTGCAAGGTACAAAAGGTCATTTCGGCAACTTTCTTACCTATTACTTTTTATAAATTGCAAGTATAATGACTACTATATTTAAGGAGTAAAAATGATCAAAACTTGGCTCACTGACACGTTCAATATTAAGTATCCTATTATCATGGCACCAATGTTCTTAGTCTCTAGCAATGAAATGCTCATTAAGGCCGCGGAAGCTGGAATCATGGGATGTATCCCAGCCCTGAACTGGAGAACTCCTGAAGAGTTTGAAGAAGGTATTAAGGAATTGAAAGAGAAATGTCAGGGTCCTTTTGGAATCAATCTCATAGTAAACAAGTCAAATATCCATTTAAAAAAGCAAATTGATATCTGTGCTAAATATGTTCCTGTATTTTATCATTACTTCTCTTGGAAGTCCGGAGAAGTCATTAAGAAATGTCAGCCTAATGGAACAAAAGTCATCTGTGATGTTGTCGATGTCACTTATGCTCAAAAAGTAGAAAGTTTAGGTGCAGATGCAATTATCGCGGTCAACTCTGGCGCAGGAGGTCATGCAGGCCCAACTCCAGCAAGTATCCTAATCCCTCTCCTAAAAAAGAACTGTAACTTACCGGTCATTACAGCTGGTGGAATTGGAACAGGAACCGGTCTATTAAGCGCACTTAGCCTCGGCGCAGAAGGCGCTTCAATTGGAAGTCCATTTATTGCGACAGAAGAAAGTCCAGTTAGTCAGGAATATAAGGATGCAGTTGTACAGTATGGAGCTAAGGACATTGTACTTTCAACAAAGGTCTCTGGAACACCATGTACCGTGATCAATACACCTTATGTTCAAAAAATTGGAACAGAACAAAATATGGTCGAATCCCTTCTGACTAAGAACAAAAAGTTAAAAAAGTATGTGAAGATGCTGACATATTATAAGGGCATGAAACTTGTTGAAAATGCAGCTTTCGCAGCAACGTACAAGACAGTGTGGTGTGCAGGGCCTTCAATCGAGTTCATTAATAAGATTGAGCCAGTTAAAACAATTGTTGATCGACTAATTTCGGAGTACGAGGTTGCACTTGAGGAATTCAAGAACAAACTTAGTTAAATAATGCCATTACCAAAGATACTCAAATATCCAAATTTTAAGAGATTATATTATGCGGGCCTAACTTCTGAGTTAGGCTCTTTTATAACAGAGACTGCTTTAATGCTAACAGTCTTTGAACTCAGCGGTCAGAACAAGTCCTATCTAGGCCTTGCAAGAGCTGTCTTCTTAGTTTTCTTAACCTTAGGAAATCTTCTCGGTGGAGTTCTGGGAGAAAAATTCAACCGATGCGAACTCTTAAACTTTACAAACTACGCACGTATTCCCATCGTTATCAGTTTGCTAATTTTCAGTAACGTTTATTGGGTTATATTTGCTGATGGTATGATTGCATTTTTCACGGGAATATATAACCCAACCAGGCAAGCAATGGTTAATGATATTGTCCCACAGGATGATATTCCAAAAGCAAATGCACTCTTTGGTTCAAGCTTCGCAATCCTCCATATGATCGGTCCTTTTATTGGTGCTTTTCTCTATTCACACTTTAAAGGGATCACAGAGGTTCTCTCATTTGACTTACTCACATACTTTATTGGAATTTATCTCATTGGTACAATCACTTATAAACCACCAAAGAAAGACAACACGATAAAAACCTCTATCAGCTCTGATCTGATTGAAGGTATGAAATATATGGCACAAAAGAAAGAGGTCTTTGCTATTATTTCTAATACTCTTATCGCAGGGTTTTGCATTGGTTTCTTAATTCCCTTACTTCTGCCTTATTTTATAGAAGTGCTTCACATGGATGAAAGAGCATATGGTATCGCATTTTCGCTATTTGGTCTTGGAGGTGTTTTTGGAGGAATACTTAGTGAGAAGATCACAAAGAAATTCTCACTGGGAAAAGTTATAACATTCTGTATCTACATGGAGCCAGTATGCATGCTATTATGGCTACTCTTTCCAGGCTTCTATAATACTTTATTTATATTTCTCATTTGGGGACTTGTTGTCATTTTAAGGATGACTTCACAGCTCAACTTTATTTCACAAAAGGTTGAAACAAAATACCTCACAAGAGTTTTCTCTCTTGTGGATCTAGCTTTTGTCTTCCCTAATATTGCGAGTGGTATTATCGTCTCAATAATAGGTAATCAAGCAACAACCAACCAAATCTTAACAACAGTTTCTATTGTTTTTATTATACTAATTTTTCCACGTCTACTTTTTAAAGATATGCGCTTACTCTATAGTGCATCTAATGATAAAGTAAACAGAGATACTTCTGTTCAAGACCAATTGGAACAAGGATGAACCATGTCGGCAACTATTTGGCTACGTCACGAAACTAAGAAGAATGAAAAGAGAACCCCTCTTACTCCCCAAGATGCTAAAAAGCTCCTCGATCAAGGAGTTGAGGTCATCGTCGAAAAATCTCCTAACCGAATATTCAAGGATATTGAATACGCCGATATTGGCTGTAAACTAGTTGAAATGAATAGCTGGAAGACAGATGCTCCAAACTCAGAGACAACTTACATTCTAGGTCTTAAAGAACTTGAAGAAGAATTAGCTCCACTCAAACATCAGCACATTTACTTTGCCCATATTTTTAAAGGCCAAGATGGCGCCGAACAAGTCTTCAAAAGATATAATGAAGGAAGAGGAAAACTTTATGATCTCGAATTCCTTCAAAATGAATCTGGCCGAAGAGTTGCGGCTTTTGGATTTTGGGCCGGTTATATTGGTTGTGCACTAGCAGTAGAAACATATGCTCATAAACAAAAGAACCTTGGTACATGCCCGTTAAGATTTTATGAAAATAAAAGTGATTGGGTTGAGATTATAAAGGAAAAACTCAGTGGATTAGATCTTCCTAAAACAATTGTCATAGGAGCCCTAGGACGATGTGGAACAGGAGCCAGAACACTCCTTTCAGATGTTGGTCTAGATGTCACATCATGGGACTTTGAAGAAACCAAGAAAGGCGGACCATTTTCTGAAATTATGGAACATGACATTTTCATCAATACTGTTCTCATGACTAAGAAAATTGCACCTTTTATAAGTCCGGAACTTCTTAATACCGAATATAATTTAAAAGTCATTAGCGACGTCAGTTGTGACCCAAATAGTGAATTAAACCCTATTCCAATTTATGATCAGCATACGACATGGTCACAACCAGAGCTTAATATTGATAAGTTATCAGTAATTGCAATTGATAATCTTCCCTCAGCTCTACCAAGAGAAAGCTCAGAAGATTTTTCAGAACAGCTCATTCCTCATCTCTTAGACCTATGCCTAAAGGGACAAGAGAGCTATACTTGGAAAAATGCTGAAGAGATATTTAGAAAGAAAATGAAAGAAAGCTTATAAAAAAGGCCGCTTAATGCGGCCTTCTTTTTTATAATAGTCCACCTCTTCTAAGAAGTGCATCTGGTGTTGGTTCTTGACCCCTAAACTTCTTATATAGCTCCATTGGGTGTTCTGTCCCACCTCTTTCAAGAATATTCTCTCTGAAACTATCAGCTGTTTTCTTGTCAAAGATTCCATTATTTTTAAATACTTCAAAAGCATCCGCATCTAATACTTCAGCCCACTTATAACTATAGTATCCAGCAGAGTAACCACCAGCAAAAATATGTGAAAATGCTGTTGATGTACAAGTTCCTTCAACTTTAGGAAGTAATCGCACACCACTCGTTGCTTCTTCTTCATGTTCAGCAACATTTGATATAGAACTTGGGTTCTTTGAATGCCAAGACATATCAAGGAGAGCAAAAGAAAGTTGTCTCAAAGTAGCACGCCCTTCACCAAAGTTAGCACTTGCTTTTAACTTTTCTACTAATTCTGCAGGAATGAGTTCACCTGTTTCATAGTGCTTAGCAAATAAATCAAGACACTCTTTTTCAAAGGCCCAGTTTTCTAAAATCTGAGATGGAAGCTCTACAAAGTCCCAAAATACATTTGTTCCTGCAAGAGTTTCATACTTACACTTAGAAAGCATACCGTGTAACCCATGTCCAAACTCATGGAATAAAGTTGTGACTTCATTAAATGTTAATAGTGATGGTTTACTATCAGTTGGTTTTGTAAAGTTACAGACATTGGCAACATGTGGTCTAACATCTGTTGACCCGTCCATATGTTGTTCTCTAAAAAGAGTCATCCAAGCACCACCTCTCTTAGAAGGTCTTGGGAAATAGTCACCATAAAAAATTGAGACATGGTTTCCATCAGCATCTTTTACTTCATAAGTAATAACATCCTCGTGGTACTTAGGAATATCTGTTCTTTCTTCAAAAGTAAGCCCAAATAGTTTATTAGCTACTTTAAAAACACCATCAATAACATTTTCCAATTTAAAGTATGGCTTGAGCATCTCATCATCAATGCTGTATTTCTCTTTCTTTAGCTTCTCGAAGTAATAAGCATAATCCCATGATTGAAGATCCTCGATCCCATCTAGTTTTTTTGCAAATTCTTTCACTTCATTAATGTGATCTTGTGCTGCTGGGAAAGCCTTGTCTTTAAGGTCATTTAATAAGTTAAAAACATTATCTGCCTTTAAAGCCATTCTTTGTTCAAGAGTAAAATCAGCATGAGTGTTGTACCCAAGAATCTGTGCTCTCTCATGTCTTAGAGTTGCAATTCTTTTAACAATCTCTTTATTGTCTCTTTCATTACCTTTGCACCCACGTGTTCCCATGGCCTTAGCAAGTTTCTCTCTCAAAGATCTATTCTTTGCATAAGTTACAAATGGAATATAACTTGGGTAATCTAATGTAATAACCCACTTTCCTTCATGACCTTTCTCTTTAGCCGTCATAGCAGCTGCTTCAATAGCCCCCTCAGGTAGTCCATCAAGATCTTCAACAGAATCAAGAATCATCATGAATTCATTTGTTTCTTTTAAAATATTATCTGAAAACTGAACTCCTAGCTTTGATAATTCCTCATCAATACTTTTAACCGCAGTCTTTTGCTCTTCATTTAAAAGAGCTCCATTACGAACAAAATCCTTGTAGAATTTTTCAAGTAATGTCGTTTGCTCAAGAGTTAAATCTAAAGATTCTTTTTTGTCATAGACACCTTTAACTTTAGCAAATAATCCTTCATCCAGACGAATTGAGTTTGAGTGAGAAGTTAACTTAGGTGAAAACTCTTTCGCAATCTCTGTCATTTCATCATTAGTATTTGCAGAGTTTAGATTAAAGAAAACAGCTGATACTGAACCTAGCATTGCTCCTGATCTCTCAAAAGCTTCAATAACGTTTTCAAACGATGGCTCATCAGTATTGTTTTTAATTGCTTCAATCTCTTCTTTGTGTCTTTTCATAGCTTCTTCTAAAGCCGGTAAGTAATGCTCATTTGAAACCTTATCAAAAGGCACTGTTCCAAATGGCGTATCAAAATCATTAAAAAATGGGTTACTCATACTTTCTCCAATTTTCTTTCTGCATATAGAGTAATACAGTCAAAATAGTCCAAATAATTAAACAAATTCCTAGTATCGCGTCAACCCAAAATGGGACCAAAACAAAGAGTAATATCGCGGATATCAGCATTTTTGAGGCCCTATAGACGATCATATCGACAACATATTTAGCACCAAATTTCTGAACTTGTGTTAAAGGGAAATAAAGCATCTCTTTTGCGGTAGAAAAAAGTGAATAATCTAGACCTTTATAAATAATAAATAGTATGGCCACTGGCGTAAACGAGCCTTTAAAAGTGATTGTTCCAATAAATAGCATTGAAAATATTAATGGAATTGATACATGCAATGACCTTACTTTAACTAATTTTAATATGATTGGAATGAGGAAGACTTGAAAAGAAAAGCTCACAAAATTGATTGCAGAATAAACCTTCCCTAAGAAAGCTCCTTTTCCCTCTGCTCCAAAGACATGTCCTTCTAAACCAAGATTAAACTTATAATTTGCCAAGTTAATAACAAACTGTGATAGAGCAACAATTGAGGCCATTAAAATAATATATTTTTTTACGTCAGAAAGAGAGGCCAGTGGACTTGTTTTTTCTTTCTCTTCTTTCTTATGAAGATATTCACCCTTTGTTATAGCAAAAAGAAATAATGTTAAGAAAACAATAACTGTCCCCAAAATTCCAACCGAAAACAGACCCCAGCCTTTTCCAAAAACACTATTCACATAAGGGATAATATTTGACGTTGCTAATCCTCCAAGAACACCACCAAGACTTCCAAGCGCACCAAGTGGTCCATAAGTTAATTTAGCAACAGAATAATCAACCTTAGAATTTAAATAACCAATTGAAAGATGAACCAATAAAATTATATAAACTTCTTTCCAGATATAGTAAGGAAAGGCCACAAACTTATACCCCATGATGTAGAGGACGTTGCAAACCAAGAACAAAACGGTTGTTAAAACAGAGATATTAAAATAAAGAAAATAGACACTATGCTTTTTTTGCCAACGATTAAAGAGTGTAACAGATATAGAAAGAGCTACGACTGAAAAGATCCAAACCCAAGGTGTATTCTTTGCACCGTAAAAGTCGACAAAAATAGCCGTTGATGCCGAACGTATCATTGGGTAGGAAAAAAGAATCGCAAAGAGATTCAAAGCAACTAAGACAATCGGTCTTCTCTCTTGGATATCAAGATTGATAAACTCTTTATGAATTTTTTTAATCGTTTCTAAGATCATTAAGGAACTACTGTTAAAAAATATGTGGTTGTATTTTGACCATTTGAATTCTGTATATCAATTCCAGTTCTCGTGGACTTTTTATTTCTTTTGTTATTTAGAGAACGAGAGATGCTACCAACATTAAGCCACTGTCCAACTTGTATAGATGCCTCGGATAAAATCATTGTTGAGCCAGAGTCCATGAGAGAAAATCCTAGTTCGTAACCACTAGGAGACCTTCTACACATAACTTTCAAACTATTATTATCAAGAGAAAGGGTTCCTGCCTTTCCTTCCATCAAGAGAATATCCATTGAGGAAGTCTCTTGCATATTTTCAAGACTTGATCTTATATCAAGATTTGTTCCGGCCTCAATTCCCTTTGAACTTAAATTTTCCAGAGTGACCTTCTTTAATCTAATTTTACACGATCTACGTGTTCCCTGGCTTGATGTATAATTTGAAGTCAGACGGTAGTTCATCGACATAAACTTATTAATCAACTCTCTTCTGTACTCTTTCACTGCTACAATTAAGCAATTAGTTCTTGAATCAACAAGGACATCTTCTCCTTCAATTAAGAGGGTCTCTAATTCTTTCTTGGCTTTAAAAATAGATTGGTTACTTTGGAGGCAAAAAGTTGTTGCCAAGCAAAGACTTGGCAACATTATGAGAACTAAAACTAATTTAGTGATGATCTTCATCGAGGTACTTATCACCTTTTTGACCTTCCATGAACTCTTCGGCTGATTTGAATTCACATAGATCAAGTGTCGTTTTAAAATTAAAACCTTCTGGTAATTTTCCCTGTTTATTTAAGTCGTCGCAAGAACAAGCAAGATTTTTCATAAATTCAAAAAACTTTACACTTGTTTCAGGACTCATAAGATGTTCCATCATACATGAGTCATGAGCCGCAACATCCTCATCAACTCCTACGAAGTCTTTGAGGAAATAGTATAGAAGAGTTCTTGAAGAAAGAATTCTATGAACTTCGTCATGTCCTTCTTCAGTAAGTAGAAGGAATTTTGTATCTTCCTCTTCCTTTACTAAACCTTTCTTTTTGAGATTATTTAGAGCCGTAGACACACTTCCCTTAGTTAAACCTAAGTCTCGTGCAATATCAGTTACTCTAGCGTAACCACGATCTTCTCTTAACTTATGAATAGTTAGAAGATAGTGAACCATTGAATGTGAGAGTTCAGCTTCTCGAGCTTTCTTTTCCGTAGTCATATGCTCAACTTTAACAAGAAGGCCCTTTTTTTGCAACTTAAGCATGAGCTATGTCAATTATTTGTTGCAGTAGTTTTCTAGCACAAGAGGGTCGTAACTAGCTATAAGTAGCTAAAATTACGATAAATTACAGTGGCACTTTATGCACACTCTACTCTCAAAGTTGCGCAACGTGCTAAAATCAATTAAGTACTTAATTTAACTCGAGACAACTTATGAAATCACTAAAATTTCTACTTATATTACAAATTTCTTATGGGCTCCTTGCTCAGGACTACGCTGCTCCAACGGCCAAGGACGTAGAAAATGGAAATATCACCGATCAAGAAAAGATCATCATGGAAAACTATGAACATGGTGGTTACCTTCAAAGAAACTACGAAGAAGAACTTAAGAAAGAATGTGATGCCCAAGGTTTGAACGATGCTCGATGTCGCTCTATGGCAAGAGGCGGAAATGCGACCAGTGGAAAGAAGTTTATGGGGTTAAGCCCAGCCATGATGAAAGCTGTTGGTAAGGCCTACGCCATGGTCGTTGGGATGACAGACATTGGATCAAAGATTGTGACAAATCCAAATGGTGAATGGAATATCTCCAAGCTTAAGGGTGATGAAGAAAAGAAAGATGCGAATCAATCTAATTCAAATTCTCAAGAGAATAGTGCCAATGGCGATGATGCAAAACCAAAAACAACACAAGAATCAAATACAAATTCGACAGATGATACCAATTCAAAAACTGCTGATGACTCTGGTGATAAAGCTGATGAAAACAGCGAAGAAGAGATGGAAGACTACTGTCGTCTAATTGCAGTTGGTGTCGAAACAGTAGGACCTTTCTTTAATCAAAAAGAAGAAGAATTCATTATGAATAGTCCAACAAGAACAGAAACAGCACAAGTAACTGCCCTTCACAAACAAGCTAGAGCGCATGGTTCAAGAGCGAAAGGTCTAAAATTGCAAATTACAGGATGGGGTGCAACGACTGCTTGTTACACAGCAATGATGGCCGGTCCAGCTAGTGCGACATCATGGCAAAATTATCTTAAGCTGGGAGCCTCTGCCCTAATGTGGAGATATTACGAGTGGGAAAAAGGTGTTCACAAGGATGCTCAAGATACACTCAATAGAGTTGCTAGTAAGCTAAAAGGCTCTGGAGACTGTAACCCTGTTTCAGACAGAGATTGTTACTGTGCTCAACCAGAGACACAGAACGATGTAAAATATTGTATGCCTCAGATTAGAGATAGAATGGGGCAATCTAATGACTATCAAGTTTCTTGTATTAATGATCAACTAAAAGAAGATCCAGCATGTCAGTGTGTGGCGACGGATACATGTCTTGATAAGACAATCAGAAATAATTTAGAATCAATGCACATTCCTCAAACGGCTTCAAATAAGCTCAATCCTTTTTTCCAACTGACAAGAGGAACAATAAAGCCAGGTTCAGATGATCTTAATGTCGACACTAGCTCAAATAAAGTATTCGCTACGGCTAAAGATCTTCTAAGAGACAATGCTGATAAAGTCTCTCTTCCTATCAATACTTTAAGTGATGATGAAAAGAAGCTAGCAAATGAACTCGAAGCAATGGGTATTCCTAAAACAGCGGCCATTGGTCTTAGTGGGATGAAGCTCGGAGATGGTGGAAAGAAGGTTGCAGATTCATTTAGCAAAAGAAGTGGAAAAACTTATAAACTATACAGCGGTGGAAAATATAAACCACGCTCAAAATCAAACTCTCTTTACTTCTCTGGAGGTAAAGGAATTAATAAAACAAAGAAAACAGAAAAGACAAATCAGTTTGCTAATATTATGAACAAGCTAAAGCGAAATAATAAAAAGGGAGCAAATGCTTCTGATGCTAATGTTCTAAGATTTGCGGAAAGGGCCAGTAAGAGTGCCCAAATCACAAAAGATAAATCTGAGGATATCTTTAAAATTATTTCGAGAAGGTATCAAGTAACAGCAAGAAAGAGATTAGAAGTTAAATAAGACCACAAACTAATAAGGAGTTTTTCATGGAAGAAAAGCTAACACCCCCAATTCTCCTATTTGATTCAGAATGTCCACTTTGTGTGAGATTCAAAGATTCTCTAACAATGCTTGAAGGCACTGAAATCATTACGGCCGTAAGTATCCATGACGATGAAGTCTACAAGCAACTTCCCTATTTAAATAAAGAAGAGTGTATGTTAAAAGTTCATTATATTACGAGTGACAATCAAGTCCTCGTTGGTGAAGAGGCCATTGAACATCTCATTAAGCTCTTTCCTCTGGTACACAAATTCTCATGGCTCATCGAGTCCAACATGGGTAAGAAAGCTGTTGACTACTTTCACAGCATGACCAATAAATATAGAAAGACTTTGATAAAAAAATGCCCTTCTTGTACGAAGTAAATAATTACCATGGAGCCTTCGTTGTTAGACTATAGTAAGACACTTATTATTATTCCTACATATAATGAAATCGATAATATCGAGAGAATGATCAACACTGTTTTTGGACTTTATAATGATATCTCTCTACTTATTATCGAAGATGGTTCTCCAGATGGAACAGCTGATGTCGTTAAAAGAAAACAGTCTGAATATCAAAACCTTCACATTATTGAGAGACAGGGAAAACTAGGTCTTGGAACAGCTTATATCACAGGTTTTAAATGGGCCCTCGAAAGAGACTATGAGTTTATCTTTGAAATGGATTGCGACTTTTCTCATGATCCCAAGGCCGTTGCTGATCTTCTAGAAGCTGCTCAAACAAATGACCTCGTCATTGGTTCTCGTTATATTGACGGCATTAGAATCATCAACTGGCCATTTCACAGACTCCTACTTTCGTACTGTGCTTCAATCTACACTCGCCTAGTAACGAATATCCCAGTGTTTGATACAACTGGTGGATTTAAGTGCTTTAGTAGAAAAGCACTCTCTTCGCTAAATCTTGATAATATCATTGCCAATGGCTATATCTTTCAACTTGAGTTGAATTATAAAGTTTGGTCAATGGGACTTAATGTAAAAGAAGTACCAATTATCTTCTATGAAAGAAGAGATGGTGAATCAAAGATGGGCGGAGGAATTATCTGGGAAGCTTTCTTTGCTGTTCTTAAACTAAAGTTCTTAAATATTTTTGGAAAGCTAAACTCTTAACTAAAAATACTCATTTGGCCTATGTAATAGCTCAAGACATTTTTTTTGAGGATTTTTATAAACATTATAATCTTTTAGCTCTAAAAAGAGCTCTGTACCGTCTGATGAACAATTTGCAATAAGCTCACTCATTGTTGTCGGATTAAACGGTCCAATACGTCCGGACTGATTTTTTTCAAGAATTAAAAAGTCATACGAATCAAAGTGCTTTGAGTATAAAACAGCTTGATAGATATCCATATTTGGTTTTAATAATCTTGGAATCACTCCCCCTGTTGCAAGAATACGACTCCCCTCATTGTTTTCTAAAAGCTCTTCTATTTTCTTAGTTTGAGCCTCTTTATCAGAGGTCATTAAACAGTACTTATCGCTATTCTTCACAATTCTTTTTACGCTTCTTGTATGTCTCCCCATCCCTGCAAGAGCAACAAATAGGCACATGGTAACAACTACTTTTCTATTATCGAATAAGGTTTCCTTATTGAGAAAAACACATACAGCAATAATAGGGGCCAATAACATACTTGAATAGTGATCTCCTATTAATTGCATATAAACTTGTATTGCAACAATAGGTGCTAAAAATAAAAGAGCGTAGATAAATATTCTTTTATCATCATCACACTTAGACTTCTTTACTAAATAGAGAAGAGGCGTAAAAGGAAGATATAGCTTAAAAAGATTTTTAATAATCTCATAATTAAACACTGCTAAAATCGACCCCACAGGATCTGCAAAGAAACGATCAGTGATTCGCCCACTATAACTAACTGTTTGATGATCTGAAAGAAGATGTCTTAATTTTAATACATAGAGAAGCCAAGCCCCACAAATAAGAAGTAAAGTTACCGCGACCTTCTTCCTCTTTTCAAAAACAAGAAGATAAAATGATACACAAATTATCGCGATGGGAAAAATCTCTTTATACGTGAATAAGAAAATTGACGATAAAATAATTTTATTATCATCCTTCTTCAATAGACTTGAAAATAAAATGAGAATTGGAAAAGTTGTCCAAGTGGTAGGATGAATTGGAAACTGTAAACCTTCACTAATACCTTTTGAGAGTAGAATTAGTGCCATATAATACGCTAATAAAAAGTTGTTCGAGCGCCCTCTACAATAGAGGTAAACCGCTGGAGCCAGTAATGCCATAACATAAATAAAGATAGCAGTATTAACACTAGTGTAGCCAAAATAATTTAACCCAAAGAGCCCCCAAGTAAATTATAGGATCAAAGTGATCATTCAAGATTTCGACATTACGAACAGTAATATAAGGATTTAAATCGAAGTTATAAGCAATTTGATAAAAAGCCTGCTGATAGATACTAAAGTCACTTGCATGAAAACAATTAAAAAAAGAGCTCTTGACCACAAATAGGAAGGGAATTAGTAAAAAAATAATTGATATTACTAAAATCAAACACCTATGGGTTCTATCACAATTCGACATTCAGCCATTTACCTATTAAAGCTTCTTCTTGAAAAAATTGGCCTGTTAAATGGTTCTAAAATCATTAAGTAGAAGATCCAACAACCACCAAACTCAAGAATCTCACCTGGTTTATGACCGACAATAAGTTGAGATAATCCAAAAAGAGTTAGATAAGCGATAATATGTGTATTTTTAGGAATTGGTACGGCAAACTTATCTACAAGTTCCTTAATCTTCTCTACTTTACGATAAAGTACAGGAAGTATTAAAAAAATAAATAACTACACATATAGTAAGAAATAGACCAAAAATCAGTTTATTTATTTTTGTTCCACCGACTACGAGATTATGAAGATTCGTTTCCCCTTGAGAATTATTTTTTGCAAAGAACTCAGGTATGTGCCAATTAAATATTCTTT
>NZ_AUNJ01000337.1 GCF_000447775.1 Bacteriovorax sp. DB6_IX | reverse complement strand
TTAACTTGTCTTCTTCCTCTATCTCCCGGAAGAACAATGAGCTCAGGTAAACGACCTGTCACAAATCTTATAAATTGCATCGAGATTGTTCTTCCCTTTTTGTCTGAAAGTTCAAGAACAGTCCCCTTGTCATCACAAATATCTTTTGGAGTAGAAAATCTAAAAGATGAGAAATCAGAGTGAAAAGTTAGATTCTTTATCTCTGATGTAGAAGGAAGATAAATTCCCTCTTCTTGA
>NZ_AUNJ01000336.1 GCF_000447775.1 Bacteriovorax sp. DB6_IX | reverse complement strand
AAATGCAAAAGTTCAATTTATTGAAGAATCTGATCATCACTTCTTCTTAGAAAAACCAAGAGAAACTGCCGATGCAGTTTCACAATACCTAGGATCACAATTATGACAATTAGTTTAAAGAAGGCCGCAGTTTGGCTACCTAAAGGTTATGAAGATTCTGCTCATATTTCACGTGAGTCAGGAATTCCTCAAGATGTCGTTGAAAAGAAAATGGGGATTATTAGAAAGTGTCGTGCAGACAAGGATACACATCCAGGACAGATGGCCGTTAATGCCGCCAAGAAAGTTCTTAAAGATATTGATCCGCTAAGTATTGATCTCATCATTTGGACAGGGTCAGAATTTAAAGAACATCCTGTATGGTCGGCAGGGATCTATGTGCAAAGAGAGTTGGGGCTTAAGAATGCTTATGCCTTTGATGTCTCAGCAAGATGTTCAACAAATGTTCTCGGCTTACACCTCGCCAAGTCGCTAATGACGACAGATAAGAAAATTAATCGCGTTCTACTTTGTGGTGGACATAAAACAGGTGATCTTGTGAATTATAAAGATTCAAGCTCACGCTTTCTTTACAACCTTTCTGATGGTGGCTCAGCAATGCTGCTTGAGCGAGGAGAGACAAATCCAATTCTTGAGAGCTCTATTATAACAGATGGTGATTTTACTTTTGACGTCATTATTCCAGCTGGTGGAACGAAAAGACCACTCTGTGAAAAACCTGAAGCTCATGAGATGTATCTGACTTGTCCAGATATTGGAGGAATGAGAGAGAGACTTGCTGAAAGATCACTAAGTAATTTTCTTAAAGTTATTAAAGATGCTGCTCAGGCCTCAATGCACAAACCAATTGATTATCTTGCCCTTCTTCATATGAAGAAATCGGCTCACGATGCCATTGTTTCTGATCTTGAATTAAGAGAAGAACAATCAATCTATATGGACCATTATGGACACTTTGGAGCACCTGATCAGGTTCTCTCGCTTGGTCTAGCGGAAAAAAGAGGACTCCTTAAAAAAGGAGATCACGTTGTTCTTGCCTCGGCCGGAATTGGTTATACATGGTCGGCCATCTCATTAAGATGGGATGAAGAAACTTTTGATTTAGAAGATTTTGAAGAAATTAAATAGGAGAAATATATGAAAGGTTTAGAAAATAAGAAGATTTTTGTCACTGGTGCCGCTTCAGGTATTGGTAGAGCAACTGCTCAGAGATTATGGAATGAAGGTTCAAATCTTGTTTTAATTGATATTCCAACAGAAGAAGAAACAGAGCTTAAGGCGATGTTTCCTGAGAGAATGACTTATATTCAAGCAGATGTCACTGCAACTGATGGCCTTGCTAAGATTCAGGCAGAGATTGATAAAGGCGTTGATGTCTTTATTAATAATGCGGGAATCACGAGGGATGCGACAGTTCACAAAATGACTGATGAACAATGGGATCAAGTTATTGCTGTTAATCTCACGGCAGTTTTTAAACTTTCAAGAATGTGTGCAATTAAAATGAAGGAGCAAAAGTCTGGAGTTATCCTAAATGCGGCTTCAGTTGTTGCTCACTATGGAAACTTTGGACAAGCTAACTATACATCAACTAAGGCCGGAGTTATTGCTATGACAAAAACAATGGCAAAAGAGCTTGGTAAAGATGGTATTAGAGTTAACGCTGTTGCTCCAGGTTTTATTGGTACTCCAATGGTAAGAAAGATGCCTGAGAAGGTTATTGCTATGATGGAAGATAAGACTCCAATTAAAAGACTTGGTGAGCCTGAAGATATCGCGGCAGCTTACGCATTCTTAGCTTCTGAAGATGCTAGTTTTATTACTGGAACTTGTATGAATGTGGATGGGGGAGTTGTATTAGGTTAGAGCTTAATTACCATATTCAAAAATGTGAGAACGACCAGGCTCAATGGGTCGTTCTCATAAATGGACTCTTCGCTGATCTTGAGAGCTATCAGCTCGTTGCCAATTATCTCAAGGGTAGTTTTCATATTCTTCGCTATGATTGTCGCGGTCAAGGAAAGAGTCCAAAACCAGATGGAATTTATCAGCTCAAAGATCATGTTGATGATTTGGAAGGGCTTTTAAATGATTTAGAAATTAAAGAGGCGAACTTTTTAGGTCTTAGTAATGGGGGGCGAATTGCTCTTCAGTTTGCAAGTCTTTATCCAAGTCGTTCTTTACGAGTTGTGGCCTGTGATACCTATGATTCACCAAGTGAGATTTTAAAACTTAAGCTCGCAAGTTGGTTGAAAGCGTATGAAGTAGGGGGAGCTTTTCACCGTTTTGATGTGGCGACGCCATGGATTTGGGGGGAGAGTGTAGTTCAGGCAAAACCAGAGCTGATAGAGTCATATCGTGCACAGGCCACAAGTCTTGAAGAGCATGTTCTCAAAGGTCTCGTTCTTGGGGCGATGGAGTCTAGTATTGAGATTGAGAAGATCGTTTGTCCAATTCTCTTCATTGTAGGAGAAGAAGACTTGCTGACTCCAGTTTATACACACGAGAAAATGAAGAAGAAGTGTCAATTGGCCGATGTTCGTATTGTACAAGGTGGGCACGCTTCAATTTTAGAATTTCCACACTCTGTTGTAAGCGAAATTCTTCCATTTTTAGAGGGGCAATTATGAAATGGATTAGTTTTCTAAATATTAATGAAGCTTCCTATCCTGCCAAGGTCGCAATTGTCGATCAGTCTAATGATCGCTCTTATACATATAAAGAAATCGCAGATATCTCTAACGGTTGGGCACTTTTTTTAGAAAAACATTGTGTGAAAAAAGGTGATCGTATAGCTATCCTAGCAACAAATAGACTAGAGCACTTAACTCTCTTATTTGCCTGCGCCAAGATTGGTGCAATACTTGTACCCTTAAATTTTCGACTAGCGGTAGGGGAAATTGATAGAATCCTTGAAAGAGTCGAGGCCAAGGTACTTTTTGGTACAGGAGAGTTAAAGAATACTTTTACAGGTAGCTACTATGATTTAGAGAAATTTGATTATAATCTCTTATGTAAGTTAACAGACTCTCAAATTGATCTGAGCTCTAAGTTCTTAGATATCTCTTCTAGCTTAGATGACGATATTCTAATGCAATTCACTTCAGGAAGTACTGGTGAACCTAAGGGTGTTCTTATGCATGGTAGAATGCTTAGAACAAATATGATTGAAACAGCAAAGAACTGGGGCTTAAAAAGTGATGATACAACAATCGTTGAAACACCATTTTTTCACACTGGTGGTTATAATGTTCTTTGTTTGCCATTGTTGCAACTAGGGGGAACTGTTGTTCTTGCTCCTAAGTTTGACATGGATAATGTCTTCGCTTCTATTCCAAAATATAAAATTAGTGTCTATTTTGGGGTACCGACGATGTTCCAGATGATGGGAGCAGCAGAAAATTTTGATCAGGTCGACTTTTCTAGTGTCCGCTTCTTTGTTTCTGGTGGAGCCGCTTGTCCTGTTGAAGTTATCTCAAAGTTTCAGAAAAAAGATATTCAGTTTAAACAAGGTTTTGGACTCACTGAAGTTGGTCCAAATTGTTTCCTACTTAAAGAAGAAGATGCCATTAGAAAATTAGGCTCTATTGGTAGGCCGATGTCTCACTCTCAAGTAGAAGTGATAAAGCTTGATGGTGACGTGGCCCAAGTTGGTGAAGTTGGAGAATTAAGACTTAAGGGTGATCATCTTTGTCGTAGCTACTTTAATGATGATAAGAAATATCAAGAATCTTTAGAAAGAGGATTCTTCAAAACGGGAGATTTGGTTCGCTATGATGATGAAGGATTCTTCTTCGTTGTTGGGAGAATTAAAGATATGTATATCTCTGGGGGAGAGAATGTCTATCCCGGAGAGGTTGAAAAACAGCTTCTTTCAATTGAGGGGATCGAAGATGCTGTGGTTATTGCCATCTCTTGTGAGAAATGGGGAGAAGTTGGAAAGGCCTATTTAAAAACTGATGGGCGAAAAATCTCTTTGGCCTCAATTAGGGAAGAGCTTCAAGATAAACTCTCACGCTATAAGCATCCTCATTTTGTGGAATGCTTAGATGAAATGCCACTTCTTGCCAATGGCAAGGTTAATCGAGTAGAGCTTAAGAGATTAGCAACTCAGTAGGAGCAAGTATGAATGCAGAGTTATTTAAATATTTGATTACTTTTGGTTTTGTTTTTTTTACTTTCTATCTTTCTTATCTAGGGATGAAGAAAACGAAGGACCTAAAAGGTTTTGCTATTGGAAATAAAGATATGGGGCCAATTTTAATTGGAATCACTATGGCCGCTTCAATCTCTTCTACGGCGACCTTTGTGATTAATCCTGGTTTTGTTTATAACCATGGTTTCGCTGCTTATTTGCATTATGCTGTCTCTGCAAGTTTAGGAATTTTGACGGCATTTATTCTTTTGACTAGAGGTTTTAGAAAATTAGGTGATTCTATGGGAAGCCTAACTATTCCTGATTGGATTTATCATAGATATGGAAGTAGGGGACTTTCGCTCTTCTTTGCTTTGATAAATCTCTTATCGATTACTTTTGTCGTACTTATTCTGGTTGGGTGCTCTATTTTAATTAGTTCACTCTTTCCAATATCTCAAAAGGTTTCACTCATACTAGCACTAGTCTTCGTCTTTAGTTATGTCTTGATGGGGGGAACATACGCGCACGCCTATACCAATACTTTTCAAGGGGTCCTGATGATCCTTATTACTCTCTTTCTTTTCTTCTCTGGCTTGAATTATTTCGATGGTGGTTTCTTTAAGGCTTTAGAGTCAGTAAGTCATAATTATGCTTCAATTATAAATCCGGAGAGTAATCTCTACTATGATTATTTTTCGGTCTTCATAAGTTCATTTCTCATTACATTTGCACTTATGTTTCAACCTCATATTTTTAGTAAAATTCTCTATATTAAGAAAGAAGCTGATGTTTCCAAATTCATTTGGACAACCGCCATTGTTGGGACAATCTTCGGATTAATGTTATTTGTAGGATTCTACGCAAAGTTAGCCGGGCTAGAAATTGTCCGTCAGGATATGGTTGTAAGCCAGTATATTCTCCATGAATTTGGAACGGGGAGTGTTGGACCTTATATTTTAGTCTTTATCACTTTAACATTATTAGCCGCTGGGTTATCTACTTTAGATGGTATTCTCGTTGCACTATCAGCAATGGTTGTTAATGATATTTACTTACCATTTTTTGGAAAGGGATTAAGTCCTGAGCAAAGAACAAAGAAAGCGTTAAGCCTATCTCGTATTGTTCTTGTGACAATTGGTTTAATTTCCTTTGCTCTTGCATGGAATCCACCAAAACTTGTGGGGCTTTTTGCACAAAAAGGAGTCTATGCTCTGGCCGCAGCATCATTTGTGCCAATTCTCTTTGGGGTCCTCATCGATCAAACTAAATTTAAGTTACCCGTTTGGGGCGTTTGGGGAGCTGCTTTAATTGGATTTGCTGGACATCTTATTTTAAATCTCTTTATGGGTGTTGTTAATCCAAGTGTTTCTAGCTCAATCTCAATGATGGTCTCATTTGTTTTTATCTTAGGGGTTATGGCATTTAGCTATGATCGAAAGGCTGGCCCGGTGGGCCATGCTGAAACAAGCTTGGAGTAGGTAGCCACCTGTTGGGGCGTCCCAGTCAAGCATTTCACCACATATCCAAAGGTGGGGGTATTTCTTGAGTTGAAGTTGTTGGTTAATTTCATCCATTGATATCCCACCTGAAGTGGAAATTGCTTCATCCATTGGTCTGATACCATTGAGTTCGATAGGGAGAGCTTTTAACTTTATCCCTAAGGTTTTTAGATCTTCAAATTCTTCCTTGCTTAGAATATCTCTTAGAAGATTGATCTCTGTTTTATTGATTTTCAGGCTTTTTCTTAGAAAATTTGATATGGAATTCTTTCCACGTGCTTTGGACAGTCGCTTATAAATCTCTTCAAGAGAAAGATCTGGTCTAAGATCTATTTGTATTTGTGCTCTTTGCTTAGAGATGATCTCATCTCTAATTTCATTCGACAGAGCATAGATTCCTGTCCCTTCAATTCCATAAGGTGTAAGCATACACTCTGTTCTTATGCTTCTATCCTTAAAACTAATGACAATATTTTTAAGAGGGGAGTTATCGACATCAGTTTGAAACTTTGTTGACCATGAGCGAGTAAAACCACAGTTCATGGGTAGAAAATCACGAGTACTTAATTCTAATTCTTTAAAACTATTTAGCCAGCTACCATCTGAGCCAGTCTTTTTCCAACTTGCTCCCCCTAGGGCGAAGAGAGAATTCTCGCTATCGATGACTCTTTCTTCAGTCTCTGATTTAAAGAGCAATTTCTTTGAATTCTTATCTTGAAACCCTATGAATTGGTGATTGAAGTGAAAAGTTGCTAAAGTTGTGTTCTCTATTTCTTCTCGCCAGCTCTTTAGCATTTGCGCTGCAGTCATCGTCGTTGGAAAAACCCTTCCACTACTACCGACAAATGTTTCGACTTCAAGTTGCTGACACCATTGTCTTAAGTTTTCAGCGTTAAATGACTCAAGTAGAGCAGCAAAGAAATTTGCATCCTTTCCATAGCGCTGAATAAATTTATCAATTGGCTCTGAATGAGTCAGGTTAAGGCCACTACTTCCAGCAATAAGAAACTTCTTGCAAGGACCACTCATGGCATCGTAGATGTCGACTTTTATACCGTTCTTTGTTAGCAGGTAGGCGCTGTAGAGTCCCGCTGGACCAGCACCAATTATTGTGACTTTATTCATAGATTAAAAGAAGACCCTCTTAAAAGAGGGCCGTTTATTACATATTTAAGTTTGCTTTAATTACTTTGATGATTTGCTTGAGTTGATCTTCTGTAGCCTTCCCACCAACTCTGAAAAGGAGTTCACCTTTTTTAGAGAAGACTAGGACATTTGATGAATCATCCTTCATTTTCCATTTTTTCACGAGAACCTTATCGAAATCTTTTAAATAGAGAGTATCTGGAAATTGTTCTTGTTTTGTCTTGAGAGCGCTTTCTATAGCGAAGTTTGGCTTCCAAGTCGCTGCCATATTGATGATTGCAATTGAACCATAATTTTCTCTTGGAAATTTCTCCGCCTTCAGAGCATCACTAACATGATTATTTAAATCTTTTTCATCTGGGTCCACATAGAATAGAACATAGACTTTGTCTTTGATTTCACTTGATGACCATGCTTTTCCATCAAGTCTACCACCAAGGTCACCCTTAAGTTCTACAGCAGGTAGTACTTCAGCTGCGCAATTCATACCTAAGAGCATTGTCATTGCTAATACGAGTTTTTTCATCATCTCTCCCTATAATTATTTCTCTCTAAATGACTTGTTGAATAATAATCTTATATTTTTAAAGAAGGTCGAGTCAAACCTTTTTATATCGGTGACGATTTCTTCTTTGAGGTTGTAGTTGTAAACTGTGAATTTTTCAATCAGTTCACCTGATTGATTATGCTCAATTACATTTGGAATCTTGCGGCTAATCATACTACTTAGTTTTTGAACTCTCTCTCTTTCAAGTTCTAGGTGATTATATGTTTTGTAAGAATCATAGTTCTTATCATCTGCAAGTTGGCTCTTGTAGTAATTCTCTTCTTGTTCTTCAAGAAAACCTTCCATAAGGTCTTCAAAACCTTCGAATTCTTTCTTCTTATGCTCTGGGACCTTAAGTTTCTTCTTAACCATGGTGACTCCTATACTTTCTTTTGGGCCCTGTTTTAATCTTCACTAAGGTTTTCAAGTACTTTTTCTAGAAAGAGGCCTTCCTTAGCTAGAGACTTAATAAACTTCTGTGGAAGGATATTCATTTTATACTCATGGAGTCTATTCTCAATATTTTCGTTATGAACTTGAGAGCATATGACTTCAATCTTATCTAATAGTTTTTGTTCTTTATTCGTGACACGTTTTACTTCCACTTGAAAGTATTCAGGAATATCTTCAAAGCCTTTAACAACGGGGAAGAAGCTTGAGACATCTGTATTTCCGTTAATAATATAGAATGGGTAAGGAAACTTTGGATGAATATTAATATCTTTGAAGACGATTTCTAAAATAGTCAAAATTTCGTTAAGTCTTTCTCTACCTAAGTGGGAGAGGTCTGTGTACTTTGGTGCAAGTCCAACCTTGGATTTGATCAAGAGATTTTTAATCTCCGACATTTCTGCACTGGTAAGTTTGATTTCTTCTAATGTAGGTACTTTCATATGATAATTATAACAAAATCAGGCAGTAAGTTCACCTGTGGTTGTGGCAGGCACAAAAGTTTATTAAAATACTTATATGTTAGAATTTCCCTTTGTTGATATGCCAGATGAATACACTCAGTTACTTCGCGTTGATATGACTAGTTCGAGTAAGTATCATTTAGGACTTCAGACTTATATTTTTAAATCACCTTCACTTAAAGGAATCTTAAACAGAATTCTTAACCGTGGTGAAGATATCGATATCAATTCTCATATAAAGACTTTGGGTTGGCATGGGATTAGAGATAGGGTCATGGCCTATTATATTAACTTTGCTAAGACCAAGAGGCATGACTCACAGATAAGAGTTGAGATAATTGATGAGATAACAGGATTAGAGAGAGCGCTTAGGTTTTCCACGGTTTCAGGTTATAGTCGTCTTCCTCTATATGGCTTCTATTTAATGCTTGCCTGCATCGATGAGGGAATTGAATCAATTAAAGACCATCCTCTTTATCCCGATGCAAGAATAGTGGAGCTACTTTCAAAAAATACACAACGAGTGATTAATGTTGATCACCTCATTATACTCTTACATCATCTTATCGAATTTAATGGATTTGATGAGATCAAAACCTTGATTGAGGGAAATTTCTCATTTGAGTCTCTTTATCTCAAGATGTCAGAAGATCAGAAAGAACAGCTATGTTCAAATTATTTATCATATTGTGCAAGTATTGGTGAAACTGATTTATTCACTTCAAGACTTGTTTAGGAGAGATCGTGAACCCAGTTTGGAAAATGTTAGAAGATTTAGGAACTAAGAAAGGGATTAATGAAATCGTCATTAATGGTCCTAAGAATATCTTTGTTGAAAGAGGTGGGGAGTTCATTGGTCTAAATGTTGGTCTGACGAAGACTGATTTGTTTGAGTTTGTTAAAGATGTCGCAGATTTTAATAAGAAAGTTTGTAACGAAAAGAGACCAATCTTAGATGGAAACCTACCTGATGGTTCGAGAATTAACATCATCCTATCGCCATTTACAAATAATGGGGCGGCCATCACGATCAGAAAATATGTACGAACGAATATTAATTTAGAAGAGCATTCTCAATCTTTTGGAATTCCTCAAAAGTGGGTACCATTTTTTAAGTCTATGATTGAGTCCCGAATGAATATTGTTATATCTGGTGGAACAGGAGTTGGTAAGACAACTTTTATGAATATGATGCTCAAGGAAATTTCACCTGATCATAGGGTTATTACAATTGAAGATACGTTAGAGTTAAACCTATCCAATCCTAACTTAGTTCGACTTGAAGCAGGATCAAAGATTGAAGATAGTGAAGTCTCTATAACGATGAGAGACCTTGTTAAAAATACTCTTAGAATGAGACCTGATCGCATTATTCTTGGGGAGGTAAGGGGAGCTGAAGTTTTTGATTTACTTCAGGCCATGAATACGGGGCATGAAGGGAGTATGACTTCTGTTCACGCCAACTCTTCAGTTGAGTGTCTCTCAAGAATTGAAACTCTCTTTATGATGGCAGGATTTGATATTCCTTATCATGTTGTAAGACGTCATATTTCGCAGGCGGTAGACTTTGTTATTCAATTGGGTCGAGGTGCCGGAGGTCGACGTGTCGTTCAGCAGGTTCTTGAGATTAATGGGCAGGAAGGAAATAATATTCTCACCTCTTCTATCTTAGAAACTATTGAAGGTGAATTAACAACAACAGGAGTTGTTCCTTCAAAGATGAATCGTTTGATAGAAGCAGGTGAGTTACCAAAAGACTTCTTTAACTAGTAAGCCGATTCAGACTTCTCATTATTGACTATGGCCACACCAGAGCTTGTTCCAAGTCTTGTGGCTCCGAGATCGATATACTTTTGTGCATCTTGCGCTGATCGTACTCCACCAGATGCTTTAATCTGTGCTCTTCCTTCAACAGCTGCCACCATGAGCTTAACGGCTTCTTCCGTTGCCCCATGAGTTGAGAAACCTGTTGATGTTTTTACAAAGTGAGCTCCAGCATTAACGCAAAGTTTAGAGGCCTTAGTAATTTCATCATCACTAAGTAGGCAAGTCTCAAGGATAACCTTAACCGTCTTTCCATTGGCCGCTTCCACAACAGCTCTAACATCATCTTCAACTCTTTGATCTTCTCCAGACTTTAAAGCGCCAATATTGAGAACCATATCCACTTCGTCGGCACCATCGGCAATGGCCTGTCTTGTTTCAAAGGCCTTACTCTCACTAGAAGTTGCTCCTAGAGGAAAACCGATGACTGTACAAACGAGAACGTCAGATTGTGAGAGTTCATTTGCGGCAAGTTTAATCCAGGTTGGATTTATGCAAACGCTTTTGAAGTCATATTTCTTGGCCTCTTTGCAAAGGTTGATAATTTCAGTACTTGTAGACTGAGGTTTTAGTAATGTGTGATCGATGTATTTATTCATAGAAGGATTTTAACTGCTTTTACAGCGGCCGTGAATAGGAGATATTGCTGATCTTTCTTACTTTTGACATTTCTTTTACATAGATAATGCATTGCTTACTGGCAATAACTGTTCAAACTGATATGATTTGGCCCATGAGACGTATTAATTTACTGCATCCAGTCACGATCTTCATTGCTTCTTTATTAGCTTTGGGAACATCGCTCTACCTCTATATTGACTCTTATATTCGAGTGAATGAATCCCTTCGCGAATTTATCAATAGAAGTGGGCTTCCAAAGAATCAATTTAAGGAACCAGAGACTTGGGTCATGATTTTAACTCTATCCATTCTTGTGACTTTAATTGTCGCCGGGATGTCACTGGTCTTTGTCTACTATCAAAAGGTAATCATGCTTTATCGCATGCAACAGAACTTTATCAATGGTTTCACTCATGAGTTGAAAACACCCATTGCGAGCTTAAGGATTTTTATCGATACACTGGTTAAACATAAGCTTGATCAGAGTAAGACTGAAGAGATTTTGAAGTTGATGAAAACAGATACTGATCGACTACAGGAGAATGTTGAGCAAATTCTTAATCTTGCGAAAATTGAAGACCGTAACTTTAGACCAGAATTGGTACAGATAAATATCAAAAGATCATTGAAAGATTTTATTGAAAAGCAGGCCCATCTCTTTGATGAATGTGAGATTACTATTGGAAAACTTGATGGTGATGATACCTATTGGTTTGATAAGAAACTCATCGATATCATTTTCATGAACTTATTAACCAATGCGATTCGCTATAACCACAGTGAGAATAAGAAGGTTGATATCTTCTTTAATCGTAGAGGTAAATCACTAGAAATCGTTTTTAAAGATAATGGTGTAGGGCTTAAAAGAGATAAACTTAAGAATGTTTTTAAAAAGTTTTACCAAGTAGGCAAGTCTGCAAAAGGAAGTGGTCTTGGTCTCTATATGGTCTCGCAGATAATGAAAGTTCACAAAGGTAAAGTTTGGGCCACAAGTGAAGGGCCTGAGCAAGGAAGTTCTTTTCATATTTTACTAACAAAGTAAGAGTTGATTATGGCAAAAATTTTATTAATAGAAGATGAAGTTAATATCGCAAAGGGAATTATTCTCAATCTAGAGTTAGTTGGTCACCAAGTCACACATATGACGGAAGGAGACACTGGACTTGAGCAGTGGAAGAAAGGTCAAGCAGATCTCCTCGTTCTCGATCTTATGCTCCCAAATATGTCTGGAGAGAAAGTCTTAGAAAAAATAAGAGAGGTTGATGAGAAATTTCCTATTCTTATTCTTTCCGCAAAAGATGCGGCCAAGAGCAAGGTCGATTGTTTTGGTCTTGGGACTGATGATTACTTGGCCAAGCCATTTGATCTTGAAGAGTTTCTCATGAGAGTTGATAGACTCTTAAAAAGAGCGTCTTGGAGCGACCAAGGGTCAGTTAACGAAGAGGAGAAATATTTCTTTGGAGATAATTGGGTTGAACTAAAATCGTTTAAGGCCAAGGGTGTCAATGGTGAAATCGCCCTCACAGAGCAGGAGTGCAGGCTTTTATCTTACTTTTTTGAGAATGAAGGACAGGCATTAAATAGAAAAGACATCTTAAAGCTACTTGGATATAATGAAGAAACATCCACAAGAACGATTGACAATTTCATCGTAAGATTTAGAAAATACTTTGAATTAAATCCTAAGGAGCCAGAACACTTCATTAGTATGCGTTCTGTGGGATATTTATTTTCGAAAAAAAATTAAGGAGTATATATGTTATTAGAAGGTAAAAGAGTTCTTATTTTAGGACTAGCAAATGATAAGTCTATTGCTTGGGGAATTGCTCAGGTAATGAAA
>NZ_AUNJ01000335.1 GCF_000447775.1 Bacteriovorax sp. DB6_IX | reverse complement strand
AAAAGCTGCAGTCGATATTTTTTATAACAAGGTTCTGGCCGATGACAGGATTAAACACTTCTTCGAAGATATTGAAATGGACGCGCAAAGAAGAAAGCAAATTCTATTCTTAACATACGCCTTTGGAGGACCCAGTAACTATGACGGAAAGAATATGAGAGATGCTCACGAAGCCCTAGTCGCTAAGGGTTTGAACGATTCTCACTTCGATGCTGTTGTTGAAAATCTTGGTGCTACACTAGAAGAACTAAACGTTCCTTCAGAGCTAATTGCAGAGGCTGCCGCAATTTGTGAAACCACAAGAAATGATGTTCTTTGCAAGTAAACTTAGAGGCCATTTAGTTATGGCCTCTAAAAAAAATATTTTTTTTATTGACAAAAAAAATAAATAAATTATTTTAGAGAATATATTGTTAATTTCGACAGTATAAATTCATAAGTATCTTTAACAAAGGAGATCACCATGAATAAGACATTCAAGATTCAAAACTCGAGTGTAGCTGGTGTGGTTGTCTCTCTTTGCTCACTTAAAGTTTTTCCTCTGCTCAATTCATAGCAAGAAATACTAAAACGAAACCTCTGTCTCCCCTTGTGGAATTAAGTTTCAAAAAATCAGACAACATTTACATTTACTAACGAACTAGGCCGAGCCTCGTCTTAAATCTTTTGTATTTCAGACACTTAGCCTGTTTTATTAACATCATTTTCTATGGAGGAAAGTTATGCAAGCGCAATTGTACGACTTTACACGAGAGTTGCACTCGTTGAACAAAGCAACACGAGACGTTGGACGGAGTTTCTTTCGTCTAGCAAAACTAAGTATGAGAGTCGGATTCAATCTCTTAACAGATCTTGGGGCAATACTTTTTAAAGAACCCGAGCTCTACATGAGAGAAGATCTCGAAAGAACAAAGCAAGCGGTTGAGATGAAAAAGAACAATTATGTTGGAACTCATCCGCCCAGTATGTACCACTACTAACAAAGAAGGAAAAAATGACAGATAGATGGAATATTGAAAAGCACTTACTACAGAAGAATAGAATTCCTCAAAATATTGAGGAAAAGATTGAGGAGAATATTATTATATATGCTCTCTTCGACCTAAACGAAGAATTAAAATATGAGAAACGTTGGATTGTTCTAACTGAATCGAATGTACAAATTTTTAAAGATGAGGATAGTGAACTTATCTTCAAAGAATCTTATCAGTCGATTTCAAAAGTTAAGAATGAGAGATTCACAAGTTTTGAAACTCTTAAGATCTTAGCTGCAGACGATCTCCCTCCTGTAGCGACAATATTCTACACAGGGAAACAACGCATGATGATGGGTCAAATTCACTGGTATCTAAGCGAAAAGGTTGAGAAAGAAAACTCTATTCTTGATCTTAAGATAGACCTAGAGAATGAGATTTGCCCACATAAGTTCTACCAGCAAAACACTTTAGCTCCACTTCGTGAAGTTCAAGCTGAAAGCGCTGGTAAGGGACAAAGTACATTATTGCGCTTACTTAGTTACCTTAAACCATATAAGAGCTATGTTGCTCTTGGTGCGGTTTCTGCAGTAATTGCGACGGCTATGAGCCTTATTCCACCATATCTGTCAGGACAATTAATCGACGATCTCATTCGTCCATTTCAGGCAGGAACTCTCACCGCAGAGTTAGCGTTGAAGAAGGCATGGCCATTGGTCATTATGTTGGGAGCAACCTATCTCATCAGAGAGTTCTTTATTTGGGTCAGACTTAATCGTATGTCTCTCATGGGAGAATATATTGCACAAGACTTGAGAAGGGATCTTTATAATCACCTTCAAGAGATGGATATGGACTTCTTTAGTAAAAAACAAACGGGAAGTTTAATCTCAAGAGTAAGCTCTGATACAGATAGGATCTGGGACTTTATTGCGTTTGGTATCGTTGAAGTTGCAATTGCGACGATTACGTTAACAGCACTTTGTATCACCCTAATCTCTCTTGATTGGAAACTAGGTTTAGTTATGACTCTACCTGTTCCAATCTTACTATGGTCAATCTATACCCATGGTCAGAAGATGAAGGACTTATTTACGAAGTGTTGGAGAAAATGGTCGGACTTAACAGGGATTCTATCGGATACGATCCCAGGAATGATTGTTGTTAAGGCTTTTTCTCAACAAGAGCAAGAGAAGATCAAGTTTAGCAAGGCCAACAAAATCGCTCTTGAACAATTTGAGCAAGTCCATCATGCATGGACAAGATTTTGGCCAGCACTGATGACAACAATTCATACCATTACAATGGTGACATGGGTCTTAGCTGTCCCACGACTTTTTGGGGCCAGTGATGCATTAAGTGCCGGTACATTTGTTTCTTTTCTCTTATATATGACAATGTTCTCAGGTCCTATTGAGGTTATTGGTCAAATGGCGAGAATGATGAATAGAGCGATAAGTAGTGCTCATAGAATCTTTGAGGTTCTAGATACTAAGTCAAAAATTCATCATAAGAAAGATGCTCAGAAACTTGAGGAGATAAAGGGAGATATTGAATTTCAAAATGTTTCTTTTTCTTACGATGGTTTAAGACCAATTCTAAAAGGGATGAATTTTAAAATTCAAGCTGGAGAAATGATCGGTTTAGTTGGTTCAAGTGGTGGTGGAAAAAGTACGATCACAAAGCTTATTTCACGTTTCTATGATGTGAGTAAAGGAGAGATTCTAATTGATGGAACTCCTCTAAAAGAACTTGATATCGTAGACTATAGAAAGAAAGTTGGAATGGTTTTACAAGAGCCCTATCTCTTTCACGGGACAATCTGGGAGAATATTGCTTACGGTATGCCTGAGGTAAATCTTAAAGATGTTGTTGAAGCAGCAAAGGTTGCCAATGCCCATGACTTTATTATGGCCCTACCAAATGGGTATGAAACAGTCATTGGTGAAAGAGGTCACAACCTTTCAGGAGGAGAAAGACAAAGGATTTCTATTGCGAGAGCAATTCTTCATGATCCAAAAATCTTAATTCTCGATGAGGCAACGAGTGCTGTTGATACAGAAACGGAAAGAAAAATTCAAGATGCTCTTGATAGATTAACACAAGGTCGAACTGTTATAGCAATTGCTCACAGACTTTCGACATTAAGACAAGCTGATCGTATCTTTGTTGTAAACAAAGGTGAAATTGTAGAAAGTGGAAAACACAAGAACCTGCTTGAAATTGAAGATGGTCATTACTACAAACTTCACAAAATGCAGAAAGATATGAATGAGAACTTTGCTTTGTAAGGGAGATAAATATGATTANA
>NZ_AUNJ01000334.1 GCF_000447775.1 Bacteriovorax sp. DB6_IX | reverse complement strand
AGAAGATCTATAACGAGATCGAAAAGATCGTAAAAAAGGCGAAGTCTTAGCTTCGCCTTAGTCTTATTGAATTCCAATAAAGTTCATTCCAAGTTTTAATGCTTTCTCTCTTAAGAATGGAAGTTTCGTATTAATATTGAACTTCGCACCTTTAAGCTTACAGTTATCAAACTTTACCGTTGAGATATCTGTATTTGAGAAATCAACATTTCTTAGATCACACTTTATAGATTGTGATCCCTTCATTGTTGACCATCTTAAGTTAGCATCGGCCAGGTTACATTCCTGGAAGCTTGATTCACTGAGGTTAGTGAACTCAAGATTAGAGCTCTCAAGATTAATACGGTGAAAATGGTTATTACCCATATTCGACCATTCAAAATTTGCATTATCAAAATTAGAAAATTGAAACTGTGCATCCTTCAAGTTACACTTTCTGAAATCAGCACTAGCTAGATTCGAGTTTTTGATATGAAGTTTACCCATATCAGAGTTGTCAAAGCTACTTTCAGCAAGATTTGAAGCACTAATGAGGCGAAGCGTCGTCGTGTTTCTTAGGTTGATGCGTTGCTCATCCTTTTGCTTGATAGCGGTAAATGTTTGATTTTCCGTGTTCATATGTTTCATCCTGTTTTAAACAAAAATATGTTATCTATTTAATCAAGATTTTTTAAGGTTAATAATTGTAAATTCGGAATTTCCGAATTAAAAAAGGGCATGAACTGGAATCATCTCTACTGCTTCTACGAAGTCGCGAGGAATAAATCTATTAAGGATGCAGCGTCCCAAATGCAGCTTGCTTCTTCTACAGTAAGTGAACAAGTCAAAAAACTTGAAGAGTCGCTATCGTTAACACTTCTTGAAAGAAGAGGGCGTGAGATGGTTTTATCTTCTGATGGTGAACGCGTTTTTTCCTATGCAAGAGAGATGTTTGATAAGGGAAAACGACTTGTCGATAATCTAAGCTTCAATGACGTTGCCGGTTATTCTGTTAAAGTTTCACTAGAATCACATCTAGACAACCAACCTTTAAATGAATTTCTTAAAAAGTATTGGAAGAAGTACTCTTCATTTGGCCTAGTCGAAACGAAGAGATCAAAGAACCTTTCTCAGTCTATTTATTTTCTAGAACATGATGTTGTGGACTGGGTAATAACCTCTTCGGACATTATTGATTCTCGATTTGAAAGAGTGAAGCTTGGTGAGCTTAGTTATTCTTTCTACTGTAGTGAGCAGGTTTATAATTTCTTTAAGAGAGGTAGTAAGGAGACAAGGGATATTCTCAAAAAACTTCCCCTTGGGCGTTTTGGGACAATTGAAAAAGTCGAAGAAGATATCTCGCATTACTTCCATGACATTTCTCTTTACCCTAAAGAACAATTTTTTAGTGAACATGCGGACTTCTTAATGAATCTCTGTCTTGATGGTGAGATCGTTCTCTTTATGCCTAGTATGGGAGAGGATACCCCTGAGGGACTTAAGAAAATTGATTTTGATTCAAACTTCTCTAAAACTCTCTACGGAATGTACAAGAAATCAAATTCACAACTTCTCTATATTAGAAAACTTAGAGAGCTTTTAAGTGAGCTTAATATTCAAGGTGAAGAGTCTTCTCATTTACCATATTTTAATTTCAATAGTTGGCGTCCTGTCGACGATAAACTGAATTAAACCTAATACCTTGGACAACTCGAAGTTGAAGAACTTAGTCCCCAGCGACTAGCTAATGAGTCATTCGGGTTTGAAGAAATTCTATTTGCGCGTTTGAGCATGAAGAAATCACGCATTGTAATAGGGGAGTCCATCACGGAGACAGGGCACTTGGCATAGAGCTCTTTTTTCGCATCGGAGCTTTTGTCTTTTCCGTAAAAGTATTCAAGGGCTGAGTAGGTACTTGGGTCGATTGAAATATCTTGTTTTCTAATATTTTTCCAGCCTACAAGAAGCCTCGTCATGGCCGATTGAAGAGAGCTATCTCGCGAAGGTGTTGAATACATATAGTACTCAGTCGCATTCATACAGCGATTGATTCTTTGTTGATAGACAAGAGATGAATTCACTTCTTCAATTCTGGTTTTCATCATGTCACAGATATTCCCAAGTCTTCTGTTGAGATTGAGATCGTAATTATCATCTTCGGTCGCAAGAAGTTTTGAGAGATTATTGTGAAAGTTCTTTCCCCATTTTTTTAGAAGATCATATTGTTGATTCGATTTGTCTTGAGCTGTTTTTATTAAATAATAAGGAGCAATTCTCTTATAACCCCAAGGTGCTGCAGAAAAAAGGTGTAGTGGCATACCTTCTCTCTTTGCAAGTGTGCGCACTTTAACAGGTGTCGTTGATGAGTAGAGAATAAAGTGTCCCGTTGGGAGAAAGTCTTTAATCAAATATGCATGCCTATTGGCCTGACCGTTTTTAATCCACTCCGTGATGTAGATATCTCCAGCTTGAATATCTTTTAGGCCCACTGGATAACTATTGTAATAGGCCAGTGCGTAGGTCCCCGCGTTACTTCCAATAAAGTGGATGAGGGCCTTGAGCCTTTCTCTTTGCTCGAGATGATCAAATCTTGGAGAGTCACTATCAATGATTGTGTCATGTGAGAGTTTCACCTGATAATAGAGTTGATTCTCTAAGCTATAGATGGCCATATAGGCAAAGATAGCATCAGCACAGTCAGTTTTGATCCCAAAGTAAGGACTATCAGGGTTTGAAAAGATGTCTCTATTAAGCTCACTTTTAACCCATTCCCTAAAGTTGAGCATATCAGCTTCTTGCCACGGTCTTTCGGACTTCCAGATGGCAGCTGATATTTGTGCGCAGAGTAATAGTGAGAATAGTAGTTTGAGCATAGCGTAATTTATCTAAAGCCTTCAAAAGTTTGTATTATTACTAAAAAATTTGTAAATTTTACAAGCATTTTATTGAAGAAATGCGAAGAGACACACAACACGGCCGTTAAAAATGAAGAGACTATTACTATTTACGATTATTTTCGTATCGCAAGCCAACGCGTTGGCTTCATTTACAGACCACTTTAAGTGGACAAAAATCAAAGAGAGAATTGTTTCAGAAGTCGCCAATATGGATGTATCTTTTGATCTCGATCTTGTGAACTCAGATATTACTCGAGGAGTAGGTTCAAAGATATTTTATAAGTATGAAGTTGAGCCTTCATTTATTCCAAATAGTTATTTAAGAATAGATCGCTACTCATTCAATATCAACCTAAAGCCAGGTGATATTATTGATGGGATTAGCCCTGTCTATATGAATATCCATCGAGGTAATGATCTTTACTTTATTAGGAATTTTGATTCTCAAGTTAAGGCCTTAACGGCCCTTCCTTATACTTTTAATAAACTTCCTTATAATGCAAAAAGTACATTAGAGAGAATGAATATTGGAGACTTTATAAGTTATCCTGCATCACTATCTCTTAATGTTGGTGCTAAAACAGCGACGCCTCTAGGACCTGTTAAAGTTGAAGGTCTTGCGGGGTTACTTCTCCATGGTCGCTTTACTATCAATCTCTATAGAGTTGATGAGAAACATGTCCGCCTAAAACTTGTTGCAAAGACTTATAATGCGGGAAGAGTCTCGGTAAATACAGATACAGATGTGTCTTTTACTGGAGTCGGTATCATCGACAAAAAGATTGAAGGGATTATTTTCAAAGACCTCGTTGATATTTTTGGAGAAAAAGGTTTTGGTGAACAATATATCATTGATTATGTCTTTGATTTAACGAATGAGAAATCGGCAAAAGCTTTCGATCTTATTTTAAAGCCAAACTATACTTTAAATATGAAGGACTTTCTTGGGAAGTTTCGCGGAATCGAATTCTTCGAAGATAAGCTTATCTCTGACTTTTCTTTGGCCGAAGAACTGGCCAAGAATGAAAATGGGGTAGAAAAGATATTTAAAGGATTTAATAAGTATCGTTTTAAAAAACATGGAATTAAAGTTGGCTTAATCGTGAGTCGAATTAGTAAAGGACAGGCTTACTATAAGAATCATATTAACGTAGAGGATAGAGAAGGCTTTATTCATCGCTATTTCTTTCCTAACCGTGTCAGTTACTATGAAGAAGAGTTAAGACTTGGAATCGTTGATAGAAAAGATGAGTTCGAGACAAGTTATCATGGTCTTGTCTCCTTGGATCAAAATGATATCGGAAAGAAGTATTCAGATGTTGGAATGTCTTTTTGGAGAGATGATAAAGTTCTGACAAAGACTGAGTGGAAAAAAGTGAGACAACTTATTCTCGATACAGTTCCTGTAGAAGTCGCAAAGGATTTAGATTTTACGCATATTACTGAGCATAAGAGAAAACAAAGTACCAAAGTGAAGATTCAAGTTCTCTTTAAAGAAAATGCTTTTGAAACCCTAAAAAACCTTAGCTTAGAGGAAGTGACTGAAACTCTTACCAACTTAGTAAGAGAGAGAACTGTCGTTAAAAGAACTCTGTTTGGTCGTTTGTATAATACTGTGACTCGTTCAGTGAGGAATCTTCTTCATCTAGAAAGGGGTGCAGTCAATCGTCTTGCCAATAATATTCACTTCATTCTGACTAACGAAGAAATGGATGCCCGAGAAAGGGTCGAAAAGCTGATTGATATGCCGGATAAATTTATGTTTAAGCGATATGGCCTTAAACTTTTGATGTCACTCTTACCTCAAGAGAGATGGCAGGAACTTGTCTATTTAAAAGTAGAGGTTCTGGGAATGGATTTTAAACCACTTCGTTATACATTGGGAAATTTAAACTTTTCTGAGGTATACAAACAAATACTAAGAATTAATAAAGAGCTTCACGATCCATCTCGTGATTTAAGAATTATCGTAGAAAAATAAGAGAGATGATCTCATGACAGATTATAAGAATTACCTAGAGACAGATAATCCTATCCATGTTTTTGAAAAATGGTTTAAGGAAGCTTTGGAAGTTGAAGACAATGGTTACTACTTTACTCTTTCAACCGTGGCTAAAGATGGAGGAGTCAATGCAAGAACACTTCTTCTTAAAAAAGTTCATGAAGGGAAGCCCCTTTTCTTTACAAACTATAACTCAGTAAAAGCTGAAGAACTTGAAGAAAATAATCATATGGCCATGACGTTCTATTGGGACAAACTTGGAAAGCAAGTGAGAATTCGCGGAACGGTAACAAAGGCACCTCGGGAAGTCTCTGAAAATTATTTTAAGTCCCGTGGTTTCGAGTCTCAAGTTGCAAGCTTTATTTCTAATCAAAGCTCTCCTGTAAAAGATAGAGAACAATTAGAAAATGAATTTTCAAAGGCCAGAGATCTCTACGCTGAATCAGGGGTTCCTTACCCTGAGAACTGGGGGGGATATCTTGTTGAGCCCTATGAAATAACTTTCTTTATTTATGGTGATCACAGATTAAACGATAGATTTCAATTTCAGTTGAAGGATGGAAAATGGGAAAATCAAAGGCTTTATCCATAAGAATAATTTTCTTAGTTTGTTTGACTCTTTTTATTCCAGCTCAAAAGGCTAAGGCGATTGATCTCTATGCAGGTGGTTCATATTCTTTTGCTGGAGTTATTGCTGAGAGTAAGTATTATAATGGCGCCTCTGATTGGGCCCCCGGATTTATTCTGGGGATGCAGTATGGTCGACTTGGAATAGAAGCCTTCATGAAGAAGTTTACTCTTGAAGATGATGTCACAAATAATGGCAATATCTATCATATGGAAATTGAGAACCTCGTCATGGGGCTTGGCCTAAGAATTGAAATTCAACAGTATATCGATTTTAACTTGGGAATGAATACTCAAAATGTTGAGGCCAAGGCCACTTCAACTGGACCACGCCTTAATGGACTAATCAATAAAGACTTTATGAGCTGGTATGTTGGGGGAGGTCTTAAGTTTGAAGTTATACCAAACTTAAAAGCAAGACTCGATATGGCCTATTATAAAGGCGATATCGAGTTTGGATTATTTGGAATTGATTTTTCTTTAGTTTATACGTTAACTACTTTTTAGGTGAAGGGACACTTGCTGGAAGTCTTCCCTTAAGCTTCTTCATTTTCTCAGCAAGCTCTGGTGTATAAGAGTCTGCCTTTTTAAGAGCATGGATAAGCTGATCATTTTGGAATTTTAAATACTGTGCTTCACCTGTAAGTTGTCTATGTTGAGACATAAGTGAAGAGTACATATTATTAAGTTGCTTAATTTGCTTCGTCGAGTTTAGAACTTGCTTATTTCTAAGGTAGAGTTCACCTTCTACTTTTCTTAACTTCGATTCATACTTTGCCAGTTCATTTGGATCAATTCTCTTATCCTGATCTTTAGCAAAGATTGAAAATGAAAGTGTAAGTGTTAAAAGTAATGCTGAAATTTTCATAGTAACTCCTATTGCTCTAGCTTTATCGGAGTGTTTTATTTAGAACTTAAGTTTTTTAGTTAGAATGTCGAAAAATTAGATAGTTATGTACTTTATCGATACTGATTTAAATTCAAGCAAGGTCTATGTCATACCAATCAAGCAAATAGAGGGCAGAGAGTACGTTATAGAATGTGATAATCTCTACCTTGCAAAGAAAGTGAAGAACGATCTTCTTATGGGTCGTCTTAGAATTCCTATTAATAATGAAGAGCAATTTCTGCTAAAAGAGTACTTTGAAAAGTTGGGAAAGAAGTTGGCTGTCTATACAAAAAAGGGAGCCTAAGGCTCCCTTGAGAATCTTACATATTTGAGTTAACAAAATCCCAGTTAACAAGATTCCAGAAAGCGTCAATGTAACTTGGACGAGCATTTCTGTAATCAACGTAGTAAGCGTGCTCCCATACATCAATTGTAAGTAGAGCAGTCTTTCCATCTGTCATTGGAGTTTCAGCATCGTCAGTGTTAACGATTTCTAGCTCTCCCGCAGAATTCTTAACTAGCCAAGTCCATCCTGATCCAAAGTTTGTTGCAGCAGAGTTGCTGAATTCTTCTTTGAACTTGTCGAATGATCCCCATTTTCCATTGATAGCTTCAGCAACAGATCCTGTTGCAGCACCACCAGCATTTGGAGCTAAACAATTCCAGTAGAATGTGTGGTTCCAAACTTGAGCAGCGTTATTAAATAGTCCACCTTTAGACTTCATGATGATTTCTTCAAGTGACATATTTTCAAACTCAGTTCCTTTGATTCCAGCATTAAGCTTTGTTACGTAAGCATTGTGGTGCTTTCCGTAGTGGAAATCAATTGTTTCTGGTGAAATGTGAGGTGCTAGTGCATCTTTTGACCATGGTAGTTCTGGTAACTTATGTTCCATCTTATTTCTCCTTGATGAATAATATCGTGCCTCTAATATAATCTGATCTAGATCATGGTGCAAATAGCTCCGTGTTATTAAGTGATAAATTCTTTCTATTAAGTTTTGGTACTCTGTGTCGAATAGGAGGTGATGAGTAGAAGTAAAATCCTGACTATATTTCTCACCTTTGTTCTTAGCACTCAAGTGATGGCCATTGAGAAGTGGGCCAATAGAGGTGGACTCATCGACAGTAGCGAAAATTGGAAGCGTAAGAGAACTTGGAGGCAATTGGCCAAGAGTGATCGCGATGCTCTCAATGAAATTTTTAGAATTGTCGAAACGTCTAAACAGGGCCAGGCACTTCTTGCCCGTGCCAGAGTTAAGGCACGAAAAGAAAATAAGAGTCTTCTTGATGTCGTGACAGCGGGGGATGTCTCTGTAACAGACACAACTCTCATCAGAAAATTTTCATCAAGCTCTCCATTTGATGTGAACTATCATGCCAAGAGCATTGTTATCCTGGATAGAGGACATAACGTTAAGAATGCTGTTCTCGATTTGGTTCATGAATTAACTCACTACACATTTAAGGTTCCTTTTAATCCTTATAAGAACCGTTTCACAATTAATTCTTTTCTCAAGGATACTATTGAGGGAAGAGGGGGAGAAGTTGATGCTTTTCTCGTTGAGTGTAAAATTGGCAAAGAGATCTTTGGACGATCTGAAATTTCGCCTCAGTGTATGTCTATTATCGATTCTAAAGGAGAGTTCTCTAGGGACTTAGCTATTGCTGAGTTTTATAAACTAGGCTCATTCTTCGATAAATTTGTGGCCATGGCCAAGAATAATCACCTTAGACTTGAGAAGTTTAGGTACTTGAGTCGTGACCATGGGCTTCTTATTTCCTCGGCCTGGGGAAGTCCCTACCCATTGGCCATTATTAGAGAATATACAACAATTATGGGCAAAGTTTGCGAAAATGATCGCAAGCGACTTTCATATTATGGAAAAACTGGGGGACGTCTCCCTGCGTCAGAATATCTTTCATTTAAAAAGATGAAGAAAGAGATTACGGTGCGCTGCAGGGATTTTCTCTAAGTTACCCATCAGCACTACAATTGCTACTTTGCATAAAAAAAATCCAACTAAAATACTAATTTTTTCAAGGGGTTTAATTGACTAAGACCCCCTCTATAGGTAAAAATAGAGCTTAAATCTACACTTAAATTCATACAAGGAATTGCACTAATGCAAGATAGCGTTGTTTTAATGAAACTAGATGACTTCTTCAATTGGGGAAGAAAAAACTCTTTATGGCCAATGACATTTGGTCTGGCTTGTTGTGCTATTGAAATGATGGCAACAGGTGCTTCGAAGTACGACCTCGAAAGATTCGGATGTGGAGCTTTCATGGCGACACCAAGAAGAGCAGACTTAATGATTGTTGCAGGTACAGTAACACTAAAAATGGCTCCAAGAATTGAAACTCTTTATGAGCAAATGGCCGAGCCAAAGTATGTTATCTCAATGGGATCATGTGCGAACAAAGGTGGACCTTACTGGCAACATGGATACCATGTTCTTAAAGGTGTTGATGAGATCGTTCCTGTAGACGTTTACGTTCCAGGATGTCCTCCAAGACCTGAAGCACTTATTGAAGGGTTAATGACTCTACAGAAGAAAGTTGCTAACGAAAGACTACTAAGAGACAAGTGGGTTAAGAATGCATAAGGAAATCGTTGAGTTTCTAAATAAAGAAGTTGCTGGATGTGGCGCAAGTACTACGGAAGTAGAAGTTGGTGACGCTTCAGTTGTTGTTAATGCTGAATCAATCAAGCCAGTATGTTTTGCACTTAGAGATAGCTCTGAGTTTCAATTCAATGTACTACAAGTAGTTTCTGGTGTTGATTATGAAGATAGAATTGAAGTTCATTACATTCTTGCTTCATTCACAAAGAATTTAGAATTAATTCTTAAAGTTAAGCTTCCAAAAGCAGGTAAGGACGAGATGGTTAAAGTTGAGTCTGTTTGCGACGTATGGAAATCAGCTGACTTTCAAGAAAGAGAAACATACGACATGTTAGGTGTTGAGTTTATCGGTCACCCGGACATGAGAAGAATCCTTTGCCCAGAAGATTGGGAAGGTTTTCCTCTAAGAAAAGACTATGTTGTTCAAGAAGTTTACCAAGGTATGGAAGTAAATCCAGCACATAAAATTAACCAAGGTGATTTCGACTTCATGGCAAAGGCAAAGTTAGATGCTCAGAATCCAAAGTTAATCTCTGGTTCATGGGCGGGGCATGTTTCTCCAGAGCTTTCTGATGCTCTTAAGAGAAAGATGGAAAGCTTAGAAAAATAATAAATAACGATAGGGAAATATAAAGATGGAAAATTCTAATAATGTAGAAAAACTCCACACAGACCTTATGACGGTAAACATGGGTCCTCAACACCCGGCAACTCACGGGGTTCTACGTGTTGAGATTAAAACCGATTCTGAGATTGTAGCGGAAGCTACTCCATATCTTGGATACCTTCACCGTTGTATGGAAAAGCACTGTGAGCATCTAGATTACAGAGGGGTTATCCCATTTGTAGATAGAATGGATTATCTCGCTGCTATGAATATGGAGCTTGGTTACTCAATGGCCGTTGAGAAAATGCTTGGAACTGAAGTACCTGAAAGAGCTGAGTATATCAGAGTTATCGTTTCAGAACTTCAAAGAATTGCTTCTCACCTTATGTTCTTTGGGACATATGCAATTGACCTTGGGGCCTTTACTCCATTCTTATATGCTTTCCAAGATAGAGAAGAAATCCTTAGGCTATTTGAAGAGCTTTCAGGAGCGAGACTTCTTTATAACTACTTCTGGATTGGTGGTGTTTGGAATGACATCAATGATGATCAGTTAAGAAGAATTGCACAGTTCTGTGACAAGATGGAAGAGAATGTTAAAAAGTACCACGACCTAGTTGGTATGAACAAAATCTTCCGTGATAGAACAGCAAATGTTGGTGTTATTTCTGAAGAGATGGCATATCAATATGGAGCATCTGGACCAGTTCTTAGAGGTTCAGGTATTGATTGGGATCTTAGAAAGAAGAGACCATATTCAATCTATGAAAAATTTGATTTCAATACTGTTGTTGGTAAAGGTGAAATGGGAACTCTTGGTGACTGTTGGGATCGTTACTACGTTAGAGTATTTGAAATCTTTGAGTCGATCAAGATTCTTCGTCAAGCTCTTGAAGGGATTGAAGAAGGACCAGTTATGGGGAAAGTTCCAAAGATTATTAAAGTTCCTGAAGGGGAAATTTATCTTAGAACTGAGTGCCCAAGAGGTGAGCTTGGTTACCACCTAGTTTCAGATGGTGGAAAGACTCCATATAGACTTAAAGTTAAGTCTTCATGTTTTACACACACTTCAATGCTTGGTGAGCTAGGTAAGGGGCAAATGATTGCAGACTTCGTAGCAACAATCGGAAGTATTGATATCGTTTTAGGTGAGGTGGACAGATGAGTTCAAGCACGGAAGTAAACACATTTGCAAATGATGAATTAACAGTAGGAAAGTGGTTCGGAAATGTTTGGACTGCGATCAGAACAGTAATTAAAGGTATGATGATTACTTTTAAGTATGTTTATGGTGTTAAGCCGGTAACTATTGAGTACCCAGAAGTTCGTGAAGAACTTCCAAAGAACTCAAGATCAAGACTTTTCAACGATGTTGAAAACTGTATCTCTTGTTACCAGTGTGCGACAGCATGTCCTGTTGACTGTATTTATATTACAGCTGTAAAAAGAGATAAGGATGCTCCTGCTCTTAAGACTAAGAGTGGAACACCAATTAAATTAGATCTTCTACAGTACACGATTGATACGGCCCTTTGTTGTTACTGTGGACTTTGTACGACAGTTTGTCCTACAGAATGTCTAACACACACAACTGATTACGAATTCGCACAGTATACTTTAGATGAAATGAAGTACGACTACCTTGCTGAAGACGTAAAAGCGTGGCGTGAAAGAATCGTAAAATAAGTTTTAAGTTATATAACTTATCTTATATTGGCCTCGTTCTATACGAGGCCTTTTTTTATTCTATCTAACTGAAAATACTTCTGTCTCTTGAGATCTTCTAAGGTGTCTGCAATTTTGAACCGAAGAGCTATTATCGTAAGAAATATGCCAGAGAGAGCTATGAAGAGATACTTATTATCATTTTCCTTATTACTTTCATTTTTCGCTAATGCAGATATTCAAAAAGAATGTATTAAGAACTTTGATAATTTAGGATGCTCGCAAAATATCCTCGATCTCATTTTAATTCAGCATGATCAGATTAAAAGTGGCACGCAAGCAAAGTGGAATAGAATAGGAATCCCAAAATCAGAAGAGTCCTACCAAGATTTAAGAAACGATCTTAATCTTATGAAAGATCAATTAAACTTTATAAGAGGCTGTCAGAAGCATCTCAAACTCAAGCAATCGAGATGTAGTACTCCTTTAAAAATATCAGAAATTCAAAAAGAGAAGTATATTGTTGAAGCACCAGATATTGCTTCGATTAGAATGAGTGCTGATGGTCAGTGCCATTTAGATACAAATGAGAAAACCCGCTTTATTAGAAATAAGGAGGGACTCCTTCTTATGACTGAAATCAATGGACTTATCAAGCTTTCACAGAACCCTGTCTGCAAAGTCAAAGATGGAATTGAAACAGAGAGAAAATTTGTAATTTCTCAAAAGAAGGGGAAACAATCACAAGCTCAAATTCTCTTTGTTGATGATTTTGATGCTGTTGGAAAGTGGACTCCTGAATATATGGCCTATTTAAAAAGTCGTTCAAAAGAACCTTTCAAAGGGCAGATGTATTATAATAAGCCGCCAAAGAGTTACTCAAAATACCCTAGAGGGAAAGAGATTTATATGAAAGGCGAAATGTCATATGAGTTAACTGATGGTGGAATCTCTTTTGACTTTAATGGTAGCGAAAACTTCCTCGTCTCAAGTGAGAGTGGTCGAATTTCCAAGAGTAATTTCTTAGCTCCGAGTATGTATCAAGAGGGCCAATGTTCTTCAACCACAGAAAAGTTTGGTAACCGACAGAAGGTAACTCCTGTTTTAAAGTTTCAAAATAACTTCAAACCGGTTCTCATAAAAAATAAAGATAGTTAATTATTTAAAGAATGTAATCATGACAACAGACATGATGGCGAAAATAATTCCAACACCTTTATTTACAGAAAATGGAATTCCCTCGACATAGATATCCCAGAAAACAGAAGTCATCATTTGAGCGGCGATCATTCCAACCGTAACTTTTACAGCACCGAGTTTGTAAATGGCCAGTGGGAGTCCAGCGACAAATAAGAATCCAAATATCCCCGGAATGAGATACCACCACTTAAATGAGAGCTCTTTTACTTTTACAAAATCAGGAAAGAGTTGTGGTTGAGTCTTAACAATAAGGAAGAACGCAAGACATACAAGAAGAGTAATAATATTACCAATAACGAGCATCCAACTCATTCCAATATTATTGCTCATAATTCTATTAAGGGCACCTTGTAAAATTCCAATAGCTCCAAGTGCTAGAGGAAGAAGCATTGCTAATTGCATTTTATTCCTAACTTTTGTGGAGAGTTAAACCTTTAAGGTAATCCCCCTCTGGGAAACCTTTAAGAGACGGACAGTCTCCTGTGAGTTTAATAGGATCTGTCACTTTTAAGCGAGTCCCATTTGTATACTGTCGCATTCTTTCTTCAAACTTACGACGAGTTATACTATGAGTGTTAAGGAATGTATAGGCCTTACCTTTTTTGTTGAGGCACTTCTCAATAAGGGGAACAAGTTCTTTATAGGCATCAATGGCCTTTGTTCTCTTCTTACCATCAGAAGAAGAACTTGGTGGGTCACAAATAATAACATCAAATGTTCTTTCTTGATCAATCAGTTTCATCAAGGCTTTCTTTGTGGCCATGACCATTGACTCATGTTTAGAAGAGTCTAACTCTGGATTAAGCTCTAAGTTCTCATCTAGCCATTCGATATACTTTTTAGAAAGATCAACACTCACAACTGAGTTGGCTCCTTTATTGAGAGCAAATAGTGAATAGACCCCTGTATAAGAGAAGAGGTTGAGAACATCTTTACCTTCAATATTCTTTCCAACTCTTTCACGAATTGCGGCCATATCTGTGTAAATACCAATGTCATAATATTTATTAAACTTCACATGGTATTTCACACCATACTCAGTGAGAACGATATTTTCCTCTTTCTTTCTCTTGTCTGTTGCACAGTAGAATTCTTTTTCCTGGTTAAGATTTCTCTTTTGTACCCATAGGGTT
>NZ_AUNJ01000333.1 GCF_000447775.1 Bacteriovorax sp. DB6_IX | reverse complement strand
AGGCCTATGAAAAATACTCTCATAAATATGAATTTATTAGAGACTCAAAAGGTAATATTCTTGGCAAAGATGATGTGAATAAAGTTTTTGGGTATTATCTTGTGGTGAATACGGTCTTTCAAACTATTTCTTCACTTTCAAATTCAGAGCAGTATTTAGAGAAACTTCTTTTGACTGATTTTAGGACTTTTCTTTTCTCTTTAAGAGCGGAGTTTAAAGATGATTTTCTTGATTATCTTCTTGAATCGGAAGAGCTCTATCAAAAGGGCAATATGAGATGCTGTATTGAAAGTCTCAATGAAAATACGATCGATTCACCTTGGAAGATATATAATAAGATTCCTAATCCATTGAAGGCGCTTCGTCAGTTGAATATGGGACGTACTGGTTATCTCTATCAATATGATCTCGGTTATTCCAAGCTGAGTCTTAGAACACTTGAAGAAAGCGACTTAGAGATATTTTATAAATGGCATCATCAGGATTTTGTTAAGGAATTTTGGGAATTAGATGTCTCTAAAGAAGAGCTGCTAAAATATATTAGAAATCTTAAAGCAAGCCCTTATCAGTTACCATTGATTCTTGAAAAAGATTCTATGGCGGTGGGATATTTTGAGGCATATTGGGCATTCGATGATAGAATTGCTCCTTATTGTGGTGCAGAAGTTTATGACAGAGGGATTCATCTCTTATTTGGTGAGCAAAAGGTTCTGAGATCACGTTTTGTTTATGATGGAATTTTGCATGCGACAAAATTTCTCCTTGAGGATGATCAACGGACTGAGAGAGTTTGGGGTGAGCCTCGTTCTGATAATAAGAAGATTCTAAAATTTGCGGAAAAACTTCCAGGATGGCGATTTATTAAGGAGTTTGATTTCCCGCATAAGAGATCGGCCTTAATTGTCTGCGAAAAAGAACTTTTCTTTAAAGAATATAATGGAGGAGCTCTTTTATGAATCCTTCAAGATATTACCAACTCCACCAAAACCTTATAAAGAAGGCAATCGAAGAGCTTTACTATGAAGAGCTACTCAGAGTTAAGGTGACGGAAGATGGTAGTTATAAACTAGATATTAATAATTCTATTTCTTATCGCTTTAAGGCCATTTCTGGTCCTTGGGACAATATTCATATTACCTCTGATTGCATGCAAAAATTGATTGATGATAAAGAGGTGTCTAACTTTACCATTGGAGACTTCTTCTATGAGATTCAAGAAGTATGTCAAATGGATGATGAGACACTTGTTAGATATTTAGAGGAGTCGAATCAAACTCTTTATTCCGATTCTATTGTAGATGAAAATCTTAAAGACCTAAACTTCAAAGAGCTTTTAAAAAAGAATTATACTTCTATTGATCAGCTCTTGCCGGGACATCCTAAGCTTATCATGAATAAGGGAAGAATTGGTTGGTCTTTGACGGATATTGATAATTATTCACCAGAGCGAAGAGCTCGCTTCAAGCTAAGATGGATCGCTGTTAGAAAGACGATCTGCCAAATTGGAATAGATCAAAAAATTGCGCAAAACTATCTTGATCGTGATGGCAGACAACTCAATGAGAAGATAGATAATAACCAATATCAATTGATGTCAGTGCATCCATGGCAATGGAATAACTATATAGCGACTCAATTTCTCGAAGAAATTATGAGAAAAGATATCATAGATTTTGGAGAGGGGAGTATTAACTATTCCCCACAGGCATCTCTAAGAACTCTTTCAAATAGAGATGCAAGAGAAAGACATTCTTATGACACAAAAGTTTCTCTCTCAATCTTGAATACATCATGTGTTAGAGGGATTCCGGGCAAGTATATAAGAGAGGGATACAAAATCTCTCGTCGTTTAGAAGAGCTAATTCAAGCTGATGAGCTTCTATGTCACCAATTAGATATTTTAAAAGAAGTCGCTGCTGTGAAAGTTTCTAAGCCATCTTTTGAAAGGGCCGAGCTGGGAAGTTATCGCTATAAAGAGCTGCTGGGTTGTGTTTGGCGCGAAAGTGTTGAGGCCAAGACTTCAGAGGCTGAGATGGCCATTCCTGTAGCTGGACTTTTATTGGAAAATGAAGACTCTTCATTTGTTAAGGAGTTAATCATTAACTCTGAGCTCGGTGCAGAGCAATGGCTAAAAGACTATACAAGAGTTGTGATTCTTTCTTTGTATCGATTACAAGTTGAACATGGTCTTGGGTTAGTGGCCCATGGACAAAATACTATCTTAGTCATGGAGAATTCAAGACCCTCAAGACTCATTATTAAGGATTTTCACGGAGACCTTAGAATATCGACAAACTCGAAGCATTTAGATGATGAAAGCTTTAATATCTTAGACCGATTACCAGAAGAATATCTTATTCATGATCTTCTGACTGGTCATTTCATTACAGTTCTAAGATATCTTTCTCGAATCATGAATTTCAATGGTCTTCTAAGCGAAGAGCATTTTTACAAAATAATAGCGAATGAAATTATGCAATATCACCTTGAATGGGGTGAACCACAAAATAATGTAAATTTATTAAGGGATAGAATTGAAAAAGTACTCGTTAACAGAGTGCGCTTTAGTGCTGGATATAGCGAGACTAGTACCAGACTCAAGCCTCTACTTGGTAGAGAGATCGAAAATCCCTTAAAGAAATACTTAGAGGTTAGAATATGAACAAAACAGATGTTTTGGATTTAGTTGGAATCGGAATCGGACCATTTAACTTAAGTCTTGCCGCTCTTATTCATCCGCTAGAAGGGATTCGTGCAAAATTCCTCGATATGAAACCATCTTTTTCTTGGCATCCTGAACTTATATTTGATGGTGCCGCAATGCAAACTTCTTATTTAAAAGACCTTGTGACACCGGTTGACCCAACAAGTTCTTTTAGTTTTCTTAACTATATTACGAAGAAAGGACAGTTCTATCACTTTTTAAACACGAATAGAGGAGCAATTACAAGAATTGAATTTCAAGACTATCTCTCTTGGGTTAGTCATGAGTTAGAAGAGATCCTCTGCTTTGATAGGGCCGTCAGTAATGTCTCATTAGATAATGACCATTTCCTTATTGATAATGGATTTGAGAAAATTCACGCGAAAAATATTTGTATTGCTTCTGGTCCAGAGAGAAATATTCCTAATTGTGTTAAGGGACTTATTGGGAGCAAGGTATTTCACGCTAAATCAAAAGAAATTGAAAAGGTTGATCTGTCTAATAAGAGAGTTCTGATTGTTGGAGGAGGACAAACTGGTGTTGAGACATTTCGCAATATTTTAAAAGGACGCTGGGGAAGTGCAAAGGATGTCCATCTAATCTCTGGTCGCGAGAATCTCAGACCATTAGATGAAGGCGCCTTTACAAATGAAATCTTCACTCCTGAGTTTGTCGAAGGGTTTCATTCACTTGAGCAGAATATCAAAGATAATTATACAAAGAGTCTTTTACTTACTAGTGATGGTAATACACCAAACTACTTACAAGAGCTCTACAATGAGTTGTATATGGACCGTTTCTATCTCAAAAGATTCCCAAAGTATCGCATTAGTCCTATGCGCTGGCTAAGTGAGGTGCATGATCATGGGCAGTCATACTCAGCAGGAATTAAGAATCTCTTTGATGGTAAGAATGAAATCTATGAGGCCGATATCATAATTTTGGCAACAGGATTCACATCTAGGCTTCCTGATTATCTTAATGGAATAAAAGACCTAATCGATTTTGATGATCAAGGAAGATTAATTATCGATGAGAATTACAAAATAAAGGGACGTTTTAATGGATGTCATATCTATGCCATGAATTATAGTCGTCATGGTCATGGAGTGGCCGATCCTCAGACAAGTCTAATGTCATGGCGATCTGCCAAAATTATAAATAATCTAAAAGAAGAAAAAATATATCTTCAAAATGAATCACAAAGTTCATTTATTAATTTTTTTAACTCATAGGAGAAGAAATGAAATATATAGTAACAGCATTTTTTATGACCTTTTCTCTGGCGACAATCGCTAATACAAGTGAGAAGGAAGTTTCGCAAAAGCAAACAGTTAATAAGAAGGATGTCGTTGAAAACCCAACTCTTAAAACACTGTCAGGTTCTCTGAATAAATATAGTCTTTACTCTTCATTTACTTATAAAGGCGGGAGTCTAAAGGATCCTATCAGTGCAGATCGTCCAAATATTCTAAATGCTCAAGAAAAATCCAGCTTAGCCAGTTTGAGTGGAAACTTCGGGGTGAAATATCGTTTAACTAAATCTGATAATTTATCTCTACAATTAGGAGTCTATTCAACGACACCTTTTCATTCTTCTTTTAAAGCGGAGGACTCGGCGACACAGAGAAAATTTGATGAGAATCACCAAAATGTAGACTTTGATGATCCAACGATTAGTTATTTCAAAACTTATCATATTGGTCAGCTACAAAATATTTCTTTTGTAAAGTTTCAGTGGGCGACAAGAGGGGTTTATCGTGACAACGGACTAAGGGCCGCAGCTGCGTATAGCCACGCTGCTGCTTATAAGATTAATAAATATGCCTATGTTGCGGCGACCATGACATATGAGAATTATATCTATGACAAGAGTGAAACAATATACAAGGGTTATAAACTTTCACTTAAACCATATCAAACTCAACATACACTAAGAGGAAATATTTCTACTGAATTTTATGTAAAGAGGAATATGGCCTTTAGACTCATCACTGATGTTTTCTCACTCTTTCAAATGAAAGATAGTGCAGAGATTGAAGACCGAAAGAAGCAACAAACTATTGCCATGACTTACTTCTTTAGCCGCGATATATCGATTGCTCCAAGTGTAAAATTTGTGGCCTCCGATATGAGAGCTGACCGTACAAATATTGGTATGACCCTAAACGTAAATCTCTAGGAAATTTTATGCAGAAGAAGCTTTTTCTCCCTTACTTAAATACATTGACCTTTAGTTGTATTCAAATGGTCTTATATACAACGATTCCCTATATTGCAGAGCAAACAAGTGTTGTGACGGCAAATATTATTTTAGCGATTAGTATTGGCTCATTAATCTTCTCTTTTATGGGACCATTTTGGGCGGCAAAGAGTGATAAGTGGGGGAGAAAGCAAGTTCTTAGTCTTGGTATGTTTGGGATGTGTCTCTCTTTTGCCTTTCTATGTTCAATCTTCCTATTTAATGAAGAATTGTCTTTAAGTCTTAAGGTTGCTGCAGTCTTTGCGAGTCGAATCGTCTATGGGCTTCTTTGTTCGGCAATTGTTCCTGTCTCTCAAGCATGGCAGCTTGATCTCTATCCTCAAGACCAGCATTTAAAGGTTCTAACTAGGAATTCAATGTGTTTGAACCTGGGGCGAATTCTTGGTCCAATTCTAGTTCTAGCAAAACAAGTAAACTTTGAACTAGTGATCTATATAGCGACAGTATGGGTTTTGATTTTGGCCATTATTGTCTTTTCAACTTCTAGTAAAGCACCGGCCAGCTTTCATGTACAGGAAACCAATTTCAAAGATATCTTGGACGGATGGAAAGTTTCAATTAGAGAATCATTAATGCCAATATTATTAGCAATGATCTTTACAAGTTTTGTAGGAATTCTACACAGCTTCCTTGGTCACCATCTCAAGACTGTTCTCAGTATCTCTGGAAAAGAGGCAACGTTAATGTTTGCAAAAATTATACTTGTTCTAAGTTTGATGGCGATTATTTTTCAACAACTCAGTATTATGGTCTTTAAGGCAAAGTGGCAACCACGAGTTGTTATCGGATCACTTTCAATTGTTATTGGAACCTATATGATGATGTTGGCGACAAGTATTGAAATGATTTGGACTTCTATAGGATTTGTGGCGATGGCGACGGCCCTCATCCCTCCAGCATATTTATCATTAACGAGTCATTCCAAAGAGAATACAGAGAAAACAAATGTCTTTGGTAAGAAGTTGGGACTTGCCAGTGTTGCCCATTCCTTAGGTTATGCTGTTGGTGCTGGTCTTATTGCGCTTTCGATGAAAATGAAGGTCGTTCCAGAGTCCTATGTGACTTTATTTGTGTCACTTTTTATACTCGTATTATCTCTTATGATGATCTTGAAACAATCGTCAGCAAAAGCACTCCACGCATAGGTAATTTATGATTCAAATAAATGAGAATAATAATATCTTCGAAATTATTATCACTGAGCCCCGAGAGGATCGTGATGAAGAACAATTTCTCAATCTTTTAGCTAGGCTCTCTGATGAAATGAACTTTGGTCTAATTTTAGAAGTTAGTGGAGAAAAAGCATTTTCTAAGGAATCAAAGATTCAGCTGAATAAGTGGTTTAAGCTTAATAAAGAGCATCTTCGAAATCAATGCCTTGGTTTTATTCGAGTCAAGGCCGATGCGAAGAATTCTGATAAGCTTAAAAGTCGTGCTTTCTCTCTTGCTATGCCATGTCCTTATAGGGTGATGGAGACAAGAGAGCAGGCGAGTCTCTGGTTTACAACAGGACAAAAATGAAGCTTCACTTAGGTGGAGCAGTTTGTTTCTCTACGAGTGGATAGGAGGGGCCTTTACGCTCTGGAAATTCAGTATGTCTAAAGTCTTGGGACTTAAGCTCATTCTGTAATCTGACCTTTCTCTCAATGTCGTGTGCGATATTATAGGCCTTCATGAGATTGGCATAGTCTGCCGGAGATATCTCTCTGTCACGCCAAACGATTCTGATATTCTTCTTTGGATCGTATTCGTAGCGTAACTTTCCCTTATCTAGAGTCTCTTCAATTTGTCCTTTCACTTCTCGAGCAAATCGTAACTCTGTTTGATATGAGTTCGCAGTGGCCTCAGTCACACTTAATAAGAGAAGAATAGCTAAAGGAACTCGCAAGTATCTCATAGTACGAAGTATAATTTAGTCTTGGCCTTTAGTACTAATTTTTCGTTATTTCGGGAGTTTAAGTTGTTGAGCGATGCCTCAATTTTGAGCAAAAAAAAGCTCCTTAAGAAGGAGCTTCTCTATTTAGTTTTCAGTGATAAGTGAAAGATTGCTTAGGTCAAACTTCTTGAGAAGGTCAAGAATCTTAACAAGACGGTGGTACTTAACTTCTTTATCTACTCTAAGGTCTATAGGCTTTTCTTTATTCTTTATTGTTGAGAGTTTCGCCTCTAACTCTTCTAAAGACAGACCTTTTCCATCGATGGCCGTCTTATCTTTTGAGACTTCAATTATAAGGGCCTTATTATTGGCCGCAGCTGATTCTCCTGATTCTGTTTTTGGTAAGTTTAGAAGTAAGGCCAGCTCAGTCTTCTTAAAGACTGTTGAAGTCATAAAGAATATTAGAAGAAGAAAGACAACATCAATCATTGGAGTGATGTCGGCGGTAACTTCTTGTCTTGATCTTTTTCCCATAAATTAAAGTACCTTTTCCATGATTTTCTTTTCTAGAGCAGTTTCGAGCTTGTCGAGAAGACCTAGTAGGTAATTGTGGCCAACAAAGTGTGGGATTGCGACGATCATTCCACCAACAGTTGTAATAAGGGCCATTGAGATCCCTTTAGCAAATGATGAGGGATTGCTAAGTCCTGTCTCAGACATGACGTGAAATGCCGTTAGAACACCAATAACAGTTCCCAAAAGACCAAGTAGTGGAGATATTGAAGCAATAATCTTAACAGTATTTAGGCCTTTTTCGGCCTTTACAATATAAGAGGCCAATTGTTGTTTTGTAAGCTCAATAAGTGATGCTGTATCGAGTTCACTCTTCATTTTGTTTAAATCTTCGCTAAGTTCAGATGACGTTTTTTCGGCCATTTTCATCTCAACTGTGAGGAAGTAGAATTTTGACAACATAATGGCCCAACCTACAATATTAATTACCAGTAGTAGGTACATAATTGGTCCACCTTGTTGAATATACTCATATAAACGCATGAAAGCTCCTTTCTAAAAAAATATCTACGTTCTATTGTCCTTTCTCTATGGAGTTTTGGCAAGTCCCTAACATTTTGCTTCTTTTTGAAATGTTTATGTGCGTCATTGTATTGCGATAGAAATTCTATTACATTAATCACATGAATAAAGCGAAGTTTAGCGATTTTAATTTGGACCCCTTGCTACTCAAGTCACTGACTCTTTGTGAGTTTGTAGAGCTTAGGGAAATCCAAGAAAAAACTTTAGGTCCTCTTCTTAAGGGAAGAAATTTGATTGGTATTTCTCAAACCGGGACAGGAAAGAGTGCGGCCTTTGCTATTCCAACTCTAGATTATCTACTGAAGAATCAGAAAAAGAAGATTCCATTTCATACTCGTGTCTTAGTTCTCTGTCCGACAAGGGAATTGGCCTCACAGATTCAAGATAAGTTTCGTTTTTATTCCAAAGCTTTTTCTCCGAAAATTGCTCTCTTAACAGGAGGGGCACAGAAAAAGAAACAGCTACAAGCTCTTGAGAGAGGAGTGGAAATTATCATTGCTACTCCTGGAAGACTGATTGACTTGATCAAAGCGGAAAAAGTTTTCTTAGAAAATACTGAGACGTTAATCTTAGATGAAGCCGATAAAATGTTGGAGCTTGGTTTTAGAAAAGATATTGAAGAAATTATTGAGCTTCTTAAAAATAGAAAACAAACAATCCTTTTTTCTGCCACAATGGATGAGGGGATTCGAAATCTTACAAAGCAGTTTATTGAAAGCCCTGTTGAAGTAGAACAAAGTGGTGGAATAACGGTCCCGGAAAATATTCAACATGTCTACTACGCTATTTCCCACGAAGATCGTTTTGAATGTCTACGTTCTATTTTGAAGAGAAAGAGTGTTCAAAAGGCCATGATTTTTGTGAATACTAAAAAGATGGCAATTGACTTAAGTGAAGAGCTTGAGAAAGTTGGACTTAAGAATTCTCTTTTACATGGAGATCTCGATCAGAAGAATCGTGATTATGCAGTGAGAATTTTTAAAAAGGATAAAGTTCGTTATCTGATTGCCACAGACGTTGCGGCCCGTGGAATTGATTTTGATGATATCACAATGGTGATCAATTATATTATACCTTCAAATGCAGAAAGCTATGTTCATAGAGTAGGAAGAGCTGGTCGAGGAGATTTCTCGGCCCGTGCTATCTCACTGATTGATCTTGATTTTGAAAAGGAGTCATCGGCCCTAGAAAGAATAGAGACTCTTCTTCAACAGAAAATTGCTAGGGATGATAATCACCGCTTTTCTAAAAATTAGAAGTTACTGATTTTATCGACAAACTCAGGATGTTCAATGAAGTAATTGATATTTCCTTGATGACGAGAAACATTGCGATTACGTGCAATTTCAGCTTGATCAACTGGATCTTGAACGTGCCACTGTCTCATTGTATCTTCTTCGGCCTTATCAATTTGAATATTGTATTTGATCGCAAAGTAGAATAACGCTCTTGCAACATTTCCCTTGTGCTCATGAGGTGGCTCAAAGCAAAGTCTATTCTTCATATTATAACCAAGACGGCTATAGTCTCCCTGCCACTTTACTTTATTAACATTACAAAACTCAAAACTTGAGCGTCTTGAATTTGCTTGGCTATCAGTTGGAAAGAGGTGGTGAAGATCACTCTTAGCATCTCCTCTCGCTCCTTTAGATTGAGGCCAAGTATGTTCAACATTCATAACCTTATGTGAAGGAAGTTTTCTGGTCTTAATACATTTCTTCTCGTAGACACCACAAACAACACCATTATGATTATCAACTTTTTCAAAGATGACTATTCTAGCTCTCTTGTAACCTAGAGATCTAAAGTTCTTTCTTAGGAGGTTCTTTAACTCATTCTTAAAGTTTCCTTCACTAAGATTCATAAGGTCTTGGTAATCATTGTGATTAAGTGGATTAGCTTGTGCCGTTAAGGCCGATCCCATCAGGGTAAGTGCTAAGAGAAGAGATTTAATAATATGCTCCAAGTTGTGTCCTTATTTAAAAGTATCTAACTTCATTCGGGATGTAAAAAATAAATCTCACCCAATATTTCTAAGTTGTTGAAATTACGAATTCCTAACGTAAAAAAAACATATAAAATTTACATACTTAACTGATTTTATCCAATAAAAATACTATGTTAGCTGATTATAGCGAGGGATAGTATGAATTTTGAGAACCTAAATGACCTTTTTTATACAGAGAAGAATGAACTTTCATATCAAGAATTAGACGTCATTCAAGATAGTGTTGAGAAAGTTGAGACGAGGATCAAGCTCAAGGATGCTTATCTTAGAAATAGTAGAGAAGATATTTATAAACTTGCTTCTCTATATCTCGAGACCCAAGGGGTTAAAAAAATCTTATCTTAAAATTTTTTATAAATTTACCAATAGAATATAAAGCCCCTCTGAAGTTGAGGGGCTTTTTTTA
>NZ_AUNJ01000332.1 GCF_000447775.1 Bacteriovorax sp. DB6_IX | reverse complement strand
TGATCCTTCCCTAGCGGAAGGCCAAAATGAGTCACATTCGAAGAGTTCACATAGAGAATTTTATACTTCACTCCATACTCACCCATATCTTTCAAGAAACTTCTAAAATACTCATTTAATCCATAGTCAGGTTTATGAAAGTCCCACTTTAGAATCACTTGATTCTTAACAAGCCAATATTGCGCCATAATATTCCAGAAATCTTTTTCTGCGGGTAAATTATAGAGCTGCTTAGTTTTATCTTTTTTCTGCTTCTTCTGCTTAGCGTATGTAACTTTCTTCTTTTGAACTGTCTTCTCAAGACCATCCTTCTTAAGGATTTTCTTAATATTATTAAAGTCTACAAAGTCATTTTGCACAGGAAGGTCTTGGCTTTGAGCCTGAGCAAATTGCGAGAACTGAGTGAAAAGAAGAGAAGCGATGATTAGCTTTTTCATGGCATAACCTCCCCTTCCAGGAAAAGATCTTGTAGTCTTCCCCAGTGGTGCATTTCAGAGATCCCAAGATTCATAAAATCAAAATATTTGCGATACTCATCTTGCCAACAATCTTTAGGGCGTGATTTAGAGAGGTGATTCGTCAAAATGAACCCTTCATAACTTGCGTAGATAACTTTAGTAAAGCCTCTATCATCACCACTTGCAACTTTAAAAGGTTGTCCACACTCAAATGTAGAAACAACTCTTGAAAAGCGAGAAGCATTCTGATGAATTTGTCCGTAGATTTTATTCAAATAGCGCACAGGCATATGCTTGCTTTTCTTAGCATAAGAACTTGATCCAAGCATGGCCAGTATTGAAAATAGAAATATAAGTTTCATCTTTCTTAACACTTTAAACCTTCCAACGGAATTGAATCGTCTCCCACTCATGACACTGAGGACATCTCCAGAAAATATCATCTGAGTTATACCCACACTCCTTACAGTAGTGCTTAGTCAATGTTTGGTGCATATTGTTTAACATCTGCTTCGTCTGGGCCACGGCCTCATCATTCATTTTCATTTCGATAAGAATTTTTATATATTCTGACTTTAGAACTTCAGATTGATGCCCATCATTTTCAATCCAAGTCTTTAACAACTCATAGGCCTTTTCAAAGTCTTGTTTTCTCTTAAGGAGGCGAACTTTCGTAAGAACAACAGACTCAGACTTTGTTAAGTCATCATCATTTAATCCCAGAAAGTACTCTGTTAGAATTTTTAATCTTTGGAAGTACATTTCTTTTACATTCTCATCACCTTTGAAACCCTCTTCTAGTGACTCAAAAGCAAATGATGCATACATAGGCTGTTCTTTAAGTAGTTCAAGCAAGTAGAACTTGGCCTCGTCAACATTTCCTTCACTAAGGAGAACTCTAATCTTTAAGATCTTTGCCGAAACACTTGGTGCGAATCTAAATGCATCTTCAAGATCTTCTTCACACTTTCCAATTTGACCATTTTCAAATTGTCCCTTTGCCTTTTGAACAAGAATATGTGAAATCGTTTCAGATTGATTTTCATGTCCAACTTTAGAGAGCATAATTCTATAGTTATAGGCTGAATCCCAATCGCCAATATCTTCATAGATACGACATAGGGCCGTAATAACTTGGAATTGGTCTCTATTGATTTTAAGAACGTCTTTATATGTTTCAATGGCCTTATCAACAAAGCCACCCTTATCAAAGTCTATGGCCAATTCAGTGAGGGCACGTAATCTATGAGACTCTGAAATATTCTCTCTTGCAATGAGACTTCTATGAATAGAAATGGCCTTTTCAATTTCTCCATTACTTCTAAAGAGTCCACCTAATGCAAAATATGTTTCAATTGTTTCACGGTTAATATCAACCGCACTAAGAAATTCTTTAATGGCCAAATCGCGATTACCGCTAATGAGGTACTGAGTCGCATTTAGGAATACTTTCGACTGCGCTTCGTAAATCGAATTACGATATCTCTTCGAAAGCTTAGCTCCAGTGTCTTTCTCAATGAGGTAGTGATACCCAAGAATGACAGTGAAAACAACTGCAACGACAGTTAGTAAATTATTTTGTAACCATTGAAGATATATTTCCATATTACTTATACATCATGATCGGAGTATTCGAACTCTTAACCATATCCTTTATAAATGTTGAGGCCTCTTCTAAATCACCAATAGCTTCAAGGAAATTGAATTTCTTCTTTTTCTTGATGTAGAGTAGCTCTGGTTTTTCACCTTCAAGTTTTAACTCTTTGTGAATCCCTCTAGCACAGGCCCATAGTCCACCCATCTCATCAACGAGCCCAATTTTCATCGCATCTTCACCTGAGAAGATTTGTCCTTGAGCATGCTCAGTGATATCGCCTTTAATTTTGTCTTTTCTAGTCTTATTAATATCTGAGATAAATTGCTTATGAACACCTTGAATCATTTTATCCATGATCCCCTTCTCCTCTGCTGTTAGAGGTCGAGTTGGCTGTCCAATATCTTTATAACGTCCGGCTTTAATCGTTTGTGGGTTTAATTTAGCAAAGTCATAGAGTTTTGAAAGATCCATGAATTGCATGATAACCCCAATAGATCCTGTGATTGTTCCCGGTAGTGCACAAATCTTTCTAGTCGCTGCACCAAGATAGTATCCACCACTTGCGGCCATCGAAGAGAAAGAAGCGTAAACTGGTTTACTCTCTTTACCTTTAGATTTTGTATAGGCCTCATCAATTCTTCTAATTTCATCATAGATTTCTTGCGTTGGAGCAACACCACCACCAGGAGAATTAATTCTCATAACAATGGCCTTAACATTATCCATTTCTTCTGCTTTTAATAAGTGTTCAATGATAAGTTTAGACTTAAGGATGACACCTTCAACTTCAATAATTGCAATCTTATCTTTAGACGAGGAAGCACCAAAGCTTACACCGCTCTTATCAGCGCCCTTCATAACTTTTACTGTATAGACAGAAAATAGAACAAGTACGACGAAAAAGACACCAACCATGGCCATAAGACCTAGGACGGCCTTATTTTTAGACTTTTCTCCAGACAAAGCATCCTCCCTGAGCTTTAGATATATACTCCTCTATCTTCCCAAAAACATTGGAATCCGACAACTTTTTCTCGTAATTTTACGCTATTAGCTAAGGATATCACCAACTGTCGCCGATAATAGATATGACATACGTGGAGAAAAGCAATGAAAACAATTATTTGCATTCTAACAATTTTTAGCTCAACAGTTTTTGCTCAGTCATATCAAGCACCAAAAGTTCAAAAGCTTCACTGGGAAAAGACCAAGCAAAACACTCAACAAAATGAGCAATGGATTTCGGACTACCAACTAAAAGAGACAGTCTCAAATTTCACCTGATGAAAACCTTGAAAGAAAACCATCATCTGGTGACGAATCTAAGAAACCAAAATTCTGGGACTTCCAAGTCGTTAAGTAACCACTCGCGGCCAAAAGTGTCCCAAAGGACAGTTTTGACGAGAGGGGTATCACACTGAGGGAGACATCCTCTGTCTCCCGAGAAAAGAGCACATAAACACCAAGTCTAGAAAGCGGAGCGACCTCGCTCGAGGATTTCGCCAAAAATTCAAAAAAATACTCTTAACAAAGACTAGCTTTTTATAAGTCTTTACCAAAAATTAAATGAATCTCTTTAAAAGCCCTCACATATTCTAGTTCCAACTATCCCCATGTCTTTTTTTATACTTAAAGAATAGTTCTTTCTTCTAACAACACTCTTTAAGTTCACGCTATCCCATTTTCGTAACTTGCAGTCATCTTGAATGTTATCATCTGTAAAGTCCATTTCTAGTGCTTCGAGCTTAGAATATTTTGAAGGCAAAACAAATGGTTCCTTCTTAGGGTAATACCTGAAGGCTGGATTTGACTCACTTTTCAAACAAGCAACATGAGCAATATTTATATGGTTCCTATTAAAGTAAATTATATACTGACCATCTTTATCCAACATATGTCCAGAATTATTAAATCCTTCAGAGTAGACTAATATACATTTTTCTGTAATATCTCGTCCATTAAACTTAACTTTGGCTTTACCAAATGCGATATATTTATAAT
>NZ_AUNJ01000331.1 GCF_000447775.1 Bacteriovorax sp. DB6_IX | reverse complement strand
CTTTTTTTGAATAGGTTTGTTATTTTCATCGCTCTTCTCCTTGAGAACTAGATGAATTGGAAGAACAATCTTCACAAGCTTTATCAGCATTGTCTTGACTTGTATTTGACGCCACACTTGTTCCATTCTTGCCTTCAGCATGTTCAAATGATCTTTCCGTGTTTCTTACACTTTCGCTTTTTATAGTATCTTCACACTGAGAAATATTACTAAAATCTTTTTCTACAATTGAGCCACAGA
>NZ_AUNJ01000330.1 GCF_000447775.1 Bacteriovorax sp. DB6_IX | reverse complement strand
ANATTCTAAATGATTTACATGAATTAGAGGACCATGTCCTGGGGAGCGTTGATACTTTTCAAGGTTCCTTAAGAGTCACTGCTCCTACGACATTAGGACAATTTTTACTTGCAAAATACTTTGCTCAGTACCAGATGGATCATCCTTACTTAGAACTAGATCTCAGATTTACAGATAGGATCTTAGACCCTGTCGAACAAGATATTGATCTTAGTATTAGAACCGCTTTTCAACTCAAAGATTCTAGCCTCTACGTTAAGAATTTAGGCTCTCTTGAAAGAGTCGTTGTGGCCTCTTCAGAGTATCTCTCTCACTTTAAAGAACCAAGAACTCCAGAGAATCTCGATAAGCATAATTGTCTCCTCTATATGCGTGGAGACAGTCCTTTTATTTGGTCATTTACAAAGAGAAATAAGAAGCTTGATATAAGAGTTCAGGGCACATTTCGTTCAAATAACCTTACTAGCTTAGTTCAGGCATGTGAGATGGGAGTCGGTTTATTAAATATTCCACGCTACTTAGTTGAAGATAAAATTCAAAGTGGAGAGCTAAAGATTATTTTTAAATCATGGAAACTCCCGGCCCATAATATTTTTCTTCTCTCTTCAAGAAAACCCTCAGAGAGTCGACGTTTAAATACTCTTATCACCTTCTTAGAAGAATCACTCGAAAGGTATACTAAGAAGAAGTAGATACTTTTCTAATAACAAAGAAAGAAATGTCATCTAGTTTTTGAAGTTCAGCTTGATCCCGACAGAGTTTACAGAGCTCATCAAATGACTCTTCAAAACCACCTTGTCCAATTAGTGAGTAAAGCCTCTCATGCGAAAAGTTGTCAAAGAGACCATCACTTCCCATAACAAATGTATGGCCTTTCTTTGTCGAGATCTTAGAGCTAGACTCAATACGAAGAATCTTATCTCCCATCATATTATGAACATAGAAGCGCTCAGGATCATCTAGAGATTGTTCCTGGGTCATATGGCCAGCCTCTATTGAGTATCCAACTTGTGAATCGGGAATATTAGAATATCTATTCTTCCCTTTTTGATTCCAACCAATGAACTCCGAATCACCAACTGAGGCCATTTGGATAGTATCTTCCGAAATTAAACAAAAACAAAGAGTGGCCTTAGCTCCTAGTTTTAGGTCTAAGACGGCCTGGTTAGCACTTTCAACACTTTCAAGAATTGAAAAATAATCTTCACCTTGAAAGTGACTTTTAAGGTTTTCAACTACAACTTGAGAAGCCAGATCTCCACGGGGGTGACCTCCGGCCCCATCGGAAATAGCCAGAAGAAGTTTTTCTCGTCCTTCTATCATAAGTGAAGAGTCTTCATTACTTCCCTCTTTATCATGGCATTTCATGATAAAGTAACCAATGCGGTAAAGTCCCCAGTCAAAAATACCTTGCTGAGTTTCATCTGGACCAAGAAATATCGTTTCTACTTTATTATTTGACTGCATCTGACCAATCCAAACTTTCTAGATACTTTTTTAAATCACTAACAGTGCGAAATTTCTTTAATATCAGACTACGTTTTTGACCACAGATAATCTGTTTTATCGATTCAGGTAGCTTGGCATAGTATTTTTGTCCCCCAAGAATTTCATAGAAAATCCTGATTAACTTGATAATATCCTCGTCCCTATTATCCTTTTTACTATCGCCCCAATGGTGGAGGTCGATAATTTTAAGATCAAACTCTAGGCCAAACTTTTTAATGATGATATTATCAAGATGGAGATCGCCGTGATACTCCCCTCTATGGTGAATTGATTCTAATCCACAAGCTAAACTATAAAGTAAATGTAGAGCAGGAAAGATCGCTAATCGCTTACCACGATGTTTATCAACGAACTCACTAAGAATTTCTCCTTCGACAAACTCTGTAATCAAGCAAGCGACATTTTGATTCTTAAACTTTAAGATATCATAACCAATATAGTCGACGACAATCGGACAAGCACTTAACTTATCTAGCTTCTTAGCAATGCGCGTACTAACCTTTTGCTTCTCGTTACGATGAGGATAGAAAAGCTTTATTGCACGAACTTTATTAGTGTGCTTTTCAACAACTCGATAGACCTCACCTTCTAAACCACGTCCCACCATTTCCTCAATGATAAAACGATTGGCCATGACCCTTCCGACTTTTAGATTTAGATTGTCCACAGTGCTCATCGCTACTCCCAAAGCTATAATTCTTTCTTTAGTAGTTTATATCCTAAACCTTTATAACTCTTCTTAATTATACCCCAAACAGATGTTTGTAACTCTTCTAATTCACCTAAAACAATAACATCTTTATTATTCTTACAGATGCGATTCATCGCTGCTTCTGGGACGATGGTAAAGCCAAGCCCCTTCTCCGTTACCGTTTGAAAGAGGTCAATATCGTCACCTTCGCCTATGATTCGAGGTGAAAGAGAGTTCTTAGAAAAGAAGAGCTCTATCTCATACTTGAGAAACGTTTCATTTGTATAATTAAAGAATGGAATACTTCCGAGAGACTCAGGAAATTTTCCTTTATGCTTTTTAAATTTCTTGTGAGCAATAGCAAAAGTTCTATTGAGACCAATTCTATAGGCATCCATATTGTTAGAGATCCCTTCTTTAGAATCTGTAAAAACCATATCGACTTTCTCTTCTTCTAAATCAGCAAGAAGTAAGTGCCTTTCATTTTCT
>NZ_AUNJ01000329.1 GCF_000447775.1 Bacteriovorax sp. DB6_IX | reverse complement strand
AATTTTCCTTTTTATGCTCAAGTATATTTCCGAGTATCCGTTATGGTTATTGCTACTTAGGGGTAAGTAGCAGTTTTGTTCAGTTTGAGACAAGGAGTTTCAAACTTTAATAGCACAAGGAGGTTTTAAGTGAATCGAGGAGATTAACATGGGTTTAAGAATTAACACAAACACACAATCATTAGCAGCACAAAGAAGTT
>NZ_AUNJ01000328.1 GCF_000447775.1 Bacteriovorax sp. DB6_IX | reverse complement strand
CTGGCAGCTGGGTTCCTGGAAGAGATTTACGTTTATCAATAGACATCAACGCAGATAATAAAAGTGACATAATTGGAGCTAAAGAAGACGGCATATATACAGCTGTAAGTGATTTCTCATCATATAAAGTTGTATCCATCACGTCGAGTTTAGGAAACCAAGATTCATTTGAATATGGAAACCTAACCGATCCAGATGTTTACACAGTAGGTCAACACACCACTTATCCTCAAAAAGACATTGTCACTGGTACTGTTGTTAAATCTATCTCCAGTAGCAATGGTGTTGGTGGAAAAAACGAGATCCTCTACAAATACGAAGGTAAGAGGACGCATCTGATGGGGGCAGGAAACTTAGGTTTTCAAAAGGTTCACTTATTCGATAAAACAAAGAATAGAGTAATTTCCACTACTTATAATCAAGAAGTGGAGAATACACTGTTGTATACAGCAATTAAGGAAAAATTTACGTGCCAGTTTAATAGCGAGGCACAGTTTGCGTTTGAATCATGTAAAGAAGATTCTTCTAATCTCATACACTCGTTGGCTAATTATTGGAACACAGAAAAAGCAATAGGTAATCAAGCTCAAGGTCGATATGTCTCACCAAGTCCGGCATATAAGTCCCCTTTTGAGCCAAGACAAAGATATAAACAACAATTAGTTAAACAAGTTGAAAAAAGTTGGGATTTACATGGTTCTTTACTAAAAACGGTTACATCCGAGAGAGCTTATGATAAGTGGTATGGAAATACCCTTTCAGAAATAATTAGTACTCAAGACCATATAAATGGGCAATGGTTTTCCAAGTCAACAAAATATAAATATAAGCAACCAAACACAAATAATTGGTTAGTTGGTTTGTTAGAAAATAAAGTGACATCTTTTTCTGGAAGCGAATTGTACTCAAATAACAACTCCTTTTTTGAAAGAACTTATGATTATGAATATGATTCAAAAGGCAATCTAATACGTAAATATGAGCAAAAAGGCACTGATTTAGAGCGCTCAACTGTACTATCAAACTTTGATCGCGGATTACCTAGAAATGTCACGGAGCATTGGTCAGGATATCTAAGTAAAAATATATTAAATAAGAGTTCAGTTCAAGTTAACCAAAAAACGACTAAGTTTATATATGATAAGTATGGATATGTAACACAGTCTATCAATGCTTTGGGTCAGAAAACATTGACACAATTTGATCCTATATGGGGTCAAGTTACTCGGTTAACAGAAATTGATGGAAATACTACCACTTATCATCTTGATGATTGGGGGAGAGAGATTGGTATTGATTTGCCATCAGGGGCGTGGTCGAGAGTTAAATACGCAAAATCGTCAGATGACTACAACTCCATCTATCTAAAGTCGGTATCTTCAAATGTTAGTCCTCTTCTTGAATACCGATTTGACAGTAAGCATCGAGAAGTAGGGACAATAAAAGGAATATACAAAGGTTATTCTTATGTATTTAAGAAGTATAATAATAAAGGGGAAGTAATTGGCTCAACTATACCTAGCAAACTCACTAGTGGTGCCGATTTTATTAATTATACATATGATAGTCTTGGCCGGATAACAGAAATAGTAAAACCAAATGGTAATGTATCTTCTTATCGTTACTATGGTTTTACTACAGAAATGACTAACTCAGAGAGGCAAACTACTTCAACAATAGTTAATGCTATAGGGCAAAAAATCGAGGTTAAAGATGATGCAAATAACAGCGTTAACTATTACTATGATGGTTGGGGTAATTTGACTAAGACGAGTGATCCTAAGAAAAATGAAATAATTGTAGAATACAACGAACTTGGTCAAAGGACGAAGCTTATCGACCCTGATTTAGGTGAAATTGAATATTATAGTAATGGATTAGATCTCGTTTACAAGACGGTTACTAATAATAAAATAATCGTTACAGATTTTTATGACGAAATTGGGCGACTTATTAAAAAAGTTGATCCCGATGCTCCTTCTGGACGCCATTGGATATATAACGCTAAAGGGCAACTGGAGAAAGCATATCAACCAGGTTACTTCGAAGGATATAAGTATTACCCTAATGGTTTAGTAATGGAAAAATCATTTGGTGTTCAAAGTAATAGCTATAGTCAAAAGTACATATATGACCTGAGAGGTAGATTATCAAAATTAGAGTATGGAAATGAAATTGTCACCACTTATAATTATAGCCAAGACAACTTTTTGAAAGAGGTGTACTTATCTGATAGAGGTGTCAAAGAGATTGGTTCCAAAATTTGGGCTATTAGAGAGATAGATGCATTTGGAAATCATGAGGAGCAATACTACGGTAATGAATTGATAGTGACTAAGAAGTATGATGATGTCACTGGTTATATTAAAAATATAATTACAAAGAGAAATAGCCTATATCAAGATAGTTTATTAGAAACTAATTATGATTTTGACTCAATCGGTAACCTTGTATATCGTGAGGAAAGAAAAAGAGATCAAGTCAATAGGGTGGCATATGACTTTAAAACTGATCTTGCCTCATACAAGCGTTATGACTTGGTTTCATCTGATAAAATAACCTATGATAATCTTAATAGAATTACTTCGATAAGTTCAAATAAAATTTCTTTTGTAAAAAAAAGTTGGCAGGAAAATTACCTGTTCAAGTTAGAGGATCCTTGCAAATATAAAGACTGTGGTTTTATTAGTAATAAAAGGCCTAATTTTTACGCTGAACCTAACATTCTTGAACCATTTGTTGGTGCTACAAAATATGAACCATATTTCAATAAGCTAATTTCAGTGGATAATCCTGTGCTAGTAGGTTATTCAAATGATGGCTTTCCAACGGTTGACTATTCGAAATCTAGCATTTTAGATGTACCAATTGATCCCGAACCATCAAGCTACAACGAAAATTATGGCGTAGTGACACTGGATTATGATGTTTTGGGTAACATAACGCACAAATCGGATGTCGGTT
>NZ_AUNJ01000327.1 GCF_000447775.1 Bacteriovorax sp. DB6_IX | reverse complement strand
GCGAAATTTCGCGTGTTCGTGCCTTGTCCACAGTCAAAAAGCAAAATCATTTGCTTTTTGTCACAGCAGTATCACTGAAGCGAGCTTCTTTGATCAAAATGAAGTCACAAAAAAAGGCCTTATCAAAGTAAGGCCTTAATATTTGCATAATTTTAATTTCTTAAATTAGAATCTTGCGTTTACTTCCTGCTGTGAACTCACAAAGCGAAATTTCGCGTGTTCGTGCCTTGTCCACAGTCAAAAAGCAAAATCATTTGCTTTTTG
>NZ_AUNJ01000326.1 GCF_000447775.1 Bacteriovorax sp. DB6_IX | reverse complement strand
ATAACTTTAGCTAAGACTTCCTGACTATTTTTCATAGTATTGGCCTTAGCGGAATTAGAAACAAATATTCCAACAAGAAAGATCACGAAGAGATATAACACAGGCATAAAGAAGGACTGAACCTCTTTAGTTGCGTAAGCTATGGGCTTCCCTTCCAAGTTGAAACGAGTTGGTATTTCATTAGGTAAATTCGGGTACAAATAGACCGTAACCCCAATCATAACGAAACAAACAAGAAAACTAAGAGCATGATTTTTTAAAAACTTCATAGATCCTACTTATAGAAAAACCTTC
>NZ_AUNJ01000325.1 GCF_000447775.1 Bacteriovorax sp. DB6_IX | reverse complement strand
TGCTTGATGGTTTTAAACTTATACTTTTCAAAGTTAAATGTGTCGGATTTGAGCTGTCTTTTGAAAACCAAGATCTTCTTTTTTGAAGTCCATATTTTATGGTTAACTTCAGTTTTTTGAGCTTGCCAACTCTGATCAATGGCAAAGGTAGAAATAAAAAAAGAAAAGACGATAAGTGCTCTATAAATCATAGCTAACTTATCGTCTTTTATAGATTGATCTTTAAAAACCTAGGGGGGACCTCGGTTATAAAGCCAGAGTTTATTTAGTTGAAAAATAGAGAATTAAGAAAGTTCTGCATCTTCTCCCAAGAAGCCTCGTCAGCTTCTTTATTATAGGCAACTGGGATTTTAAATTTCTTCCCAACTTCTGTTGCCTTAGGGTTAGTGAAAGCGTGTAGAGCATTTGGATAATTAATAATCTCTAGATCAACCTTTCTTTTCTTCGCTAAATTATCAAGGGCGACGAGATCAGACTCTTTAACCATAGGATCGTCTTCACCATTTAAGACGAGAATCTTTGTTTTTAATTTCTTTTTCATTTTCTTGATATGGGCAACGCTTCCATGAAAGCTCACAACACCATCAAGTTCTTCGCCATCTGCGGCCATTTTTAAAACTATTCCACCACCATAGCAGTAACCAATTGCTGCAACTTTTGATGAATCGACCATTGGATGATTCTTTAAAGTCTCAAGAGCTTTTTTAAATCTCTTCTTGGTTTCAGGCATATTCTTAAAAGTTGCAGTTGCAAATGTCTTCGCATCTTTTGGGTGATTTGCTGTCATGCCATTTCCATACATATCAACGGCCATGGCAACGTAGCCAAGCTCTGCTAACATATCGGCCCTCTTTCGCGCGTATTCATTCTGTCCCCACCATTCATGGACAACTAAGATTCCTGGAACTTTAACTTTATTGGCCTTGTTGTAGGCAATATAACCATTCATTTTTGTACTCTGAGTTGAGTATTGAACCTTCTCTGTCTTGATTGAAGAACAACTAATAAAGAGAAATGGGAGTAGGGTAATTAGGTATTTCATTGAGACTCCTGTCATAATTTGTGTTCAACTATTAGAGTCTCAATGAAAAATGTTGTCAAATGTTTTTTGGAGTTGGTTTCTTATATAAAAGTAAGACAAGACCAATAACGATCATTGGAATACTGAGAACTTGCCCCATATTCCAGAACATTGAGCTTTCAAAGGCCACTTGGTTTTCTTTAGCAAACTCAACTAAGAAGCGATGTAAGAATCCAAATGTTAGGATAAATCCGATGAAGCGACCAGTTTGCCAAGTATTTCTAAACTTCGCGTAGAGGTAGAGTCCGATTAACGACACAGTGAAATACCCAAGTGACTCATAGAGCTGAGCAGGGTGTCTCGGAATATTATCTACTCTTTGAAAGACAAAGGCGAAAGCTGAGTTTGTTGGTCGCCCAAGTATCTCTGAGTTCATAAGGTTTCCAAGGCGAATAAGCCCACCGCCAAAGAGAGCTGGAGCTGCGACTAAGTCTAGAAGCCACATGAGGTTAATTTTCTGAACCCTCTTATTGAAGAGCCAAGTTGCAATGGCCACACCGGCAAAACCACCATGACTTGCTAATCCACCTTTCCAAACATAGAGGATTTCAAGTGGATTTGTTAGATAGTAGCCCGGTTCGTAAAAGAGACAATGACCAAGTCTTGCTCCAATCACTGTTCCTACAATTGAGTAATTTAAGAGCTTTGAAATTTGATCTTTATCAAAGCCTTTTTCAAGTAGAAACTTAGAGCACCATCTCTCACCAAAGAAAAAGGCGATGAGAAAGGCCAAGCTATAGTAACGGATGGCCACTGGGCCAATTCTAATTAGTTCTGGGTCTACATTCCATATCATCATGCAATCATTTTAACGCGTGGGTTCGCTAAAAGTAAACGCATACTTTTGATGTGAATTGTTTTATACTAATTCCAATGGATCAATTGAAAACTCAATATTGCCAAGTCGCAGTAAACTACCCTGGCAAAGAAGATATTCTAACTTACAAAACTCAGGGAGAGTTCCTCGCTCCAGGAACACTCGTCGAAGTTCCGCTTGGTCGTAGAAAGGCCAAGGGAGTTGTTGTCTCTTTTGACCTCAATCAAAGTGATATTGATGCTATTTTGGCAAAGTACAAACTTAAGGCCGTGACTGAAATTTTTGATCCAGAATTTGCTTTAAGTGAGAGTGAGTTAGACCTCTACATGTGGATGGCCAAGTATTATCATTATAATCTAGGGATGCTTGTATGGGATTGCCTGCCTAAGATTCTAAAACGACCAAGAGAAGTAGAGCTTGAATTTGGTCAAAAACAGGAATTCGAACATCAACTCAATAGTTGGCAAGCACCAATCTATGAGTCAATAAAGTCAAAACTTAATAATGGTTTTGACCGTTTCTATGTTCATGGGGTGACGGGGAGTGGAAAGACTCTTGTCTATCTCAACCTCATAAAAGAAGTTATGGCACAAGGAAAGAGTGTTCTCTTTCTCTTGCCAGAAATTAACCTGACTCCGCAGTTTACTGAAACATTTAAAAAATACTTAGATTGCCCAATCCTCTCATATCACAGTGGAGTGACTCCTTCGTATAAGAATGCCGTTTGGAAACACTTGAAAAAGAGTGATCGCCCAGTGATGGTCATGGGAGTGAGGAGTTCAGTTTTTCTCCCTGTTGAAAATCTCGGACTGGTTATTGTCGACGAAGAGCACGATAATTCTTTCAAGCAGTCTGACCGTTGTCCTTATAATGGACGAGACGTTGCAATTAAAAAAGCTCATATGCACAACTGCCCCGTGATACTTGGTTCGGCAACACCTAGTTTAGAAAACTTCTATACATTTACTCGTGAAAAACGAGAGAACTATTTTACGATGGAAGAAAGGGCCGCTGGTTCCTTTCCCGATATCGAGCTGATCGATTCAAGAAGGCAGGGGGCGAAGAGACAAGATGATGATATGTTTCGTTGGCCATTTGAAAAGGAATCAATGGATCGAATTGCGCAGGCCCTTGATAGGAATGAGCAAGTTCTTGTCTTTGTAAACCGTTTAGGTTTTGCTAATTATCTGCAATGTCGTGCTTGTGGTTATAAATTTGAAGATCCTAATACGGGTGTTCCTCTCAGATACTTTAAAGGACGCAATGTCCTTTCATCTGGTCACTCTGATTACCAGATACCGATGCCAGAAATCTGTCCAGACTGTGGAAATATGAATCTCTTGCAAAAAGGGTTTGGGACGGAACGTCTCCAAGAGGTCTTACAGAAGTACTACCCAGAAAAGGTTATTGAAAGATTTGATAGAGATGAAATTACAAATCTTGAAAAACTTGAAGATAAGCTCGATCGCTTTCATAAGGGTGAGATCGATATCTTTGTTGGAACACAGATGCTTTCAAAAGGTCACAACTTCAAGAGAGTAAATACAGTTCTCATTCTTGGAATAGATTCCATGCTAAACTTTCCTGACTTTCGCTCTATGGAGAAGACTTATCAAATGCTTGTTCAGATTCTTGGTCGATCGGGAAGATTTTCAAAAGAGGCGAAAGTTATTATTCAAACGCTCTTACCTGATAATCCTCTCTTTGATTATGTTAAAGAGCATAGCTTCAGTGGGTTTTATGAATTTGAATTGGCACCAAGAGAGATTGGGGCCTTTCCTCCATATTCAAAGATGGCCGCAATTCACGCTTCTTCGAGACATAGAGACAAGCTTGTCTCTGGCCTAAGCTTTGAAGTTCGACGTCTGAATGATTACTGTCAGAAAAAGGGACTTGAAGTTCAAATCTTTGGTCCGACTCCGGCAATGATTGAGAGAAGGGCAAACCTCTTTACTTGGTCTTTGGCCCTCTCAAGTAAGAATGTTGGGCATCTCCATCAAGTGCTCCACATTTTTAGAAACTTCAATCAGCTAGACCCGAGTTTTTCACTCAAAATTGATGTCGATCCTTATACTATTATTTAGGGCATTCTTAAAAATACGCAGATTCCTATGATTTCTATCATACTTTTCTAAGTGATGAATTATTCGTGAAATATTCCTCAAGCTTTAAGAAATTTTGGCGAAAGAGTTATGATCTTAAAGTTCATATTTTGAATTTTTCTTTAATGAAACGAGTTTGAAATGTCGATAAATCTTAAAAGGGAGGGACTTCGATGAAGAAAATTCTTACGATCGTTGCAATGTTATTTTCATTAACAGCATTTGCTGGAATGAAAGAAGATTCAGTAGCACTAGCAAAGAGCGGTGTTGCGCACATTCAAAAGGCCGGTGAGGCCAAAGCTTTTGCTGATATCTCAGCAGGTGGAGTTTTTAAAAAAGGTGAGCTCTATGTTTTCGTTATTGATTTTGACGGAAAGGTATTAGCGCACATTAGAAAGCCACTTTTAGGAAAGAGCTTACTTGGTCTAAAAGACAAGAACGGAAAGGCCTTTACAGGTGAGTTCGTTAGTGTTGCTAAGAACAAGGGAAGTGGATGGGTTGATTACTGGTGGCCAAAGCCAAATGAGAAAACACCATCACATAAAACTTCATATATTGAAAGAGTACCAGGGAAGAATTACTTCGTCGGTGTTGGGTACTATAAGTAAGATTCATTAAATAGGATTTAAAATGAGTAAAGCATCAAAGAAATTACCACTGAGTTACAAGATTTATTCTCTCGCGCTCATCGGAATCATGGGGATCGTTCTCTCTCTTGTTGAGAATATCTACGTCTCAAATAAAGTTGGAGAAGCCAAAGATCTCATGATTGAGCTAGAGATGGTCATTAACACAGTTAAGAGTGAAGAGGTTTCAAGAAACAATTTCATGGTAAAGCTTGACCCTGAAATTCTCAAAGATATTGAGAACTATGACAAGAAGATTAGAAAAGGTCTTGGGGATGTTTTAGCAAATCATAAATTAGATCCAATGATACAATCGAGAATTGAGGGGCTTGTGTCTCTCAATTCTCAAAAAACAGAGAAGTTTAAAGATCTCGCTAGTAAATCACTTGCCGTTAAAAATAATCAAACTGCTGTTGTTTCAGCAATTGGAGCAAGAGATAACTTCCTAAGAAATATTGCTTCTCAAGTTGACTCAGACGAATCAAACGCCCTTATTTACGGTGAAGAATTCAATGAGTCTAAGAAGACAGTCAGACTATTCTCAAAAGATTATATGTCACAGTCAGGGGTTCTCTTTGTCGCCCTAAATGATCTTTTGATCTTTTCTAGAGACAAAGAGTATAAAGAACAGGAAAAAGAATTCACAAAAACAACCAAGCTTGCAATTACAAATCTTAAAAGTTTAATTGAAGCTGTTAATGAAGAGTACTATTCAAAGAATTGGAAGGGTGCACTTGAAAAACAAAAAGAAGTTGATGCGAATATCGCGCAAACATTAAGTCTTTGGACTGCTCAGCAAGATAGTATCAAACGCTATTCAGATGTTGAGTACAAATTAGAAAAAGAACTCAGCGGATCAGTACTCGCTGTAAAAGAATATACTACTAAGATTCAAAAGACTTTTACAATCGTGACTTATGTCTTTGCAGCAATTGCTATCATTCTTATGGCCGTGATCTCTGTTATGATTGCAAGACCATTAGTGAGATCTCTCAATGAGATGGCCCACTCTCTTGAATCATTTTCAAAAGATGTTTTTGATAGTTCAGTCGAGGTCAAAAAGAATAGTGATCTTCTCTCTGATGCTTCAACAAGACAGGCTTCATCAGTACAGGAAACAGTTTCGTCATTAGATGAAATTAGTGCGATGGTGCAGTCAAATGTTGATGCTTCTGAAAAGTCACGTGAGCTAACTGAATCTCTATCTACTGCTGCGAATCAGTCTAAGAGAACTGTTGAAGAGGTAAAATCTTCAATCAATCAGGTTAGCCAATCTAATGACAATATTATGGAACAAATGAATCAGACAAATGAAGAGATGACTCGAATTACACAAGTTATCTCAGATATTGCTGAAAAAACAAAAGTGATTAACGATATTGTTTTCCAAACTAAGCTTCTCTCTTTTAACGCTTCTGTTGAGGCCGCGAGAGCAGGAGAGCACGGTAAGGGATTTGCCGTTGTTGCAGAAGAGGTTGGAAATCTCGCTACAATGTCTGGTAATGCTGCTGATGAAATTTCAGCTCTTCTAGGGGAGAGTATTGAAAATGTAGAGCGCATGGTAAATACAAATAAGACAAAAGTAGAGGACCTTATCTCTGAGGGAAGCAAGCGTGTAGAAATGAGTATGAGCGCAGCTGATGAGTCAGTTGGAGCACTAGAGAAAATTCTTAGTGAAGTGAAGAATGTTCGCGATATGACAAGCCAAGTTGCCGAAGCTTCTCGAGAGCAGTCTGTGGGAATCACTGAGATCAATAAGGCCATGGGACTGATTGATCAAACGACACAAGAAAATACTAGTTCTGCCAATACTTCTGCGATCCACGCTGAGAAGCTAAATGATCAAGCAGAGAGTTTAAATAATGCAATTCAAGGACTTCTTACAATCGTAAATGGTTCAAGTGCAACTCAAGCAGCTTCATCTGTAGTGGCTGATAAGAACGATAGTGAAGAGGATATTGTTTTTGATGCAGGCGAACTTGATGATTTTGATGATGAACCATCAAATGTTGTGGAAGCTGAGTTTGGAGGAATTCCAAGCGCTGATGATGAAAGATTTGAAGATGTCGCTTAGTCGATAGAAAATAAAAAGGCCCTCGTTAGAGGGCCTTCTTTTTTATATAAGATCTAAATGATTAGAAGTTATATTGTGCTGAGAACATATATCTGTTACCAGTAACTTCGTCAGCTTTTGCAGCAGTCTTAGTTGCTCCAAATCTTGTTACGTTAGTTTGTGACCACTCAACTCCGTACTGGAATGACTTCATTGGTTGTCTGATGATATTTGCGTGGATCATGCTAACTTCTTCGATAGCTGATTTTCCAAAAGTATCCATTGTCCCCATACCGTAATCAAGGTTAACTCTTGTTTTTTCAGTGATGTGGTGTCTTACACCAACATGCCATTGCATAGCTTCAGTAGCTTCAATTTCGTTCTTCCCATTCTTAGATTGAGATACAACATCATTGAAAGCAGTGAAAGATCCGTAACGTCCAAGGTTACCCCAAGAAACTGCAAATCTTACATCGTTCTTACCCATGTAATTTAGCTTACCACCAGCTGTAAGAGCAACACCTGTATCGTCACCAGCTACTGTTTCCATTTCGTGTGATCTGAACATTGCACCTAGTGAGAAAGTTCCATAGTCACCTGAGTGAGTGAACTTTGTAATGATATCTGGTAGTCCACCATCTTCATCATTTCCGTTAGTGATTGAAGCACCAAGAGTTTCTCCACCTTGAACACCTGTCGTTTCAGCGTTTTCAATTGAAGTTTCCCAAGTCCAAGCACCCATTTTAGTTGTGTACTTGATTTGACCTTGTCTTACGAAGTTAGTTCCAGCGTATCCACCGAAGTCTAGTTGCTCGTTAAGAGAAGATAGGATCATGAAGTTTGACCATGTTTGACCAAAAGTCCACTTTCCAACAGAGAAGAATGCATGTCTAAGTCTTGGGCTCTCTGAGTTAGAGATTTTCTCATCACCTTGAGATGATAGGTAGTAATCCATTTCAAAGTAAGTCTTAGCTGTTCCCATTTCTGTTTCAGTAGATGTACCAAGACCAAATCTTGATTGCCATACTTGGAAACCATTTGAACCACCAGCTGAATCAGCAGTCATTGTTGCTGGAACAGTTAGTTGCTTATTAAGTGCATTTGATGAACCTGCACCTTCAACGTGTACAAAGTCTAGTTTTACGTAACCTTTAAAAGTTACATCAGTGTTACCTGCTTTCCATGTTGCTGCAGATGTCGCAGCTGACGCCAATACCGCCGCACCAACTACAGTGCTCTTTACGATTTTTTTCATTGTCGAAACTCCTTTTTCGTCCCTATTAATCGAGATTTAACAAATCATGTTTTTATTTAGAATAAATTTTATAAGGCCTTAATTTTATTTGCAACTATAAAAGTCCATTTTTTGAAAAAAACAATTTTAGTATGACTTTTTCAAGAACCTGATCAGTTTTTCTTCTTCCATAATTTCGCAGTTTGTCTAAGTTGATCTTTTCGCTTTGAATTCTTTCCTTCAAGCTCAGAGCGGAGTTTGAAGTTATTGATGAAGAGACAGAAACTCTTTTGAGATTTCAGTACGTGGCCACAAATACCATTCACATAATCGAGACTTCCAGTTTTAGCATAGAACTTTAGGTGAGTTTCTTCGTGGAGGAACTTCTTTGCCAAGAATCCTGCATTTCCCGCTAGTGAGAGAAGAGTGACAAAGTATCTTTGATTAAACTTCTTATAAGCAGTGGCCTGTAGAAAACTTGCGAGAATTTGTGGTTTGACTCTTAGGTCTAAATCAAGTCCAGAGTTATTGGAGAAGTTGAGCTTGTGAATATTTAGTTCATTAAAATTCTTCTTATAAAACTCTCTTAGGGCAGAGGCCGCTTGTTTGATCGGGTATCGCTGTCGGTGAACGAAATCATCGCCACCTCGCCAGAGCTGTTTGCGGTGCGCGCCTCGGCGGCGGCCATC
>NZ_AUNJ01000324.1 GCF_000447775.1 Bacteriovorax sp. DB6_IX | reverse complement strand
AGTGTTGATTATGTTCAAAACAGTAACCACCTTTCTTTTCTCTCTCAATCTTCTTATCAAGACTATCTTCATCTAGTTTTAAGATTTCTCTATTCGTTAACAAGATTTGAATATTGTTAAACGTATTATTTAGTAGATAACTTTCGATGAGTTCATTTAATTCTTTCACTAAAAAATCCTCCGTTGATAAGAATAACTCCAATAATTAAAAAAAGAACCCCAAAAATTCTCTCAATATTAATCTCCACTACTGGCATTTCAAAAAGTCCATAATGACTTACGAAAGTTGCCATAATCACTTGGCCAGCAACGATCCCAGCTAGTACTTTTGAAACTCCAAGAATTGGCATTAGCCAGTAGACAAGAGTTAAACCAATAACACTGCACATACTTCCAATAAACCACAAGTGCGTTGGAACTTTTCCACAGCTCTCAGCAGTTGGCAGTGGAACACGGAAGGCCATAATAATGATTCCCATAAAGATAGTGCTCATGAAATAAAGTGCAAGAGAAGAAAGATAAGGGCTTCCAATTTGTTTTGCTAATTGCCCACTTAAGCTACTCTGGATGAGTATGGCGGCACCAGCAAAGAACGATAAGAAAATGAGTAATAAGTTTTTCATGTCCTTATCTTAGAACAATCAAACTTAAGTCTCCTTTACATATGTTGAGAGACGCTATTTTTTTAACGAATTTCTAATTCTGCTCAATTGAGTCGCAGTAATCCCAAGTCGAGATGCAATATGATAAAGAGGTAATCTATCACTAAGTCCCGGATAATTTTCGAGAAAATCTAAGTAACGTTGCTTTGCCTCTCCTCCAATCAAAGATATTTCAAAAGGCTCTTTTTCCATTACCCAATGTTTTTCAAGGTATTTGATATGGTACCACTTGAGATCTTCATACTTATCAAGAAGCCCTCTAAAACCAGAATGGTCAAATTCAATAACAAGGGAGTCTTCCAAGGCCTCAAGACAGATCTCAGATTCAACTTGCTTTAAACTAGCGATAACACTTGCCGGGAACCTTCCCTCTTCAAAGAAGGCCTTATTGACTTCCTTTGAGTGGTCGTGGGAATTTAGCGTGAAGGCACGTATTAATCCTAGATGGAGAAAATAGTACTTCTTTGGTATCTCTCCCATTCTTATGAGTTGCTGATTCTTTTTAAATTCTCTAACAGTAGAAATTGCCTTGAGGGCCTCGAAGCATTGGTCTGATATGGGGTGATAATTATTCATTATCACCCTGAGATGGTCGTAAGCTTTATTCATCATTTATCTATTTAAGCAGTCTGCCTGACAAGTCTGGAAATCCCATCCATCGTCATAACAGGCCCTAAATCCTTTTTTTGCGTCATGATTGCAATAGTACTTATAAGGATTGGCCACTGAATATGTCTCACATTCATTGACTCGCTTTTCAACTTCTTTTCGTAGACATGAAATCGTTTGAAAATCACTATTGTTATGGCACTTTATAATACAAGCATCATCGTCCATATTATAGTAATAATGTAATCCTTTAGAAATTCTCCTCTCTAAATCTCCAATTTCCGTCTCGATTTTATCGAGAATTTCTTCTCTTCTCTTTTCGTTAAACTCGAGTGCAAATATTTCTTGTTGCAGCTCTTCGTATTCAGCAAGAACCTCTTTTCTAGGATCATTCTCCTTTAAAGATTCATCGCTGTGAATATACATATACTTGGATTCCCATTGCTCTGTTGTCATTTTCCCAAGCGCCGAAACATCAACATTACCACTTCCACCAGAATGAGCAGATCTTATTCTATTTCCAACATGTGAAATGGCCTCTCCCCAGTTTGAAGGTTGAAAGCCGTCAGCGAATAACCCTGAAGCCTGAGAATGAATGGAGCCAATAAGCGCAAGAGCTAAGATAAACCTTTTCATGATCGTCCTTTTTTATTTTTAGCTATTTATAAGCAAAAATAATGCCAGACTAAAGATTGAGAAACCAATGAGTTACAAAGAATGTTTTGTTGAGAAATGTCTAATATTTAGACACTGATTTAAGAAATAAGCTAATGGTCAATTGAGGCAAAGTCCTTGAGCTGATGATCAAGGGAGTAACTACAACTTGAAAGCGCAGGATCATTAAAGAAATTATCTCCACCAGAGATTCGACGTTTAAAGTCTTTAACGAGATATTCTATACTTCCCATATGAGCGTCAAGACCCTTTCTTCTATTGATAGCCCTCGTGTTAGTGCGCTTGAAAAATTCAAGCATTTTTTTTATCCCTGGTCCCTTCACCCTTACGACGCTCGATGCCAGTGAATAACGATTCTCATTAACCCCAACAAGGTCTGTCGTGGCACCAGAAATAATGGCCTCCGAATTACAGCCCGTAGCTTTCTTGGTTGGATTAAAGGAAGATTTATCAAGTCCTGTATTAAATTGAATCCCACCAAAATCAAAGCCAGAGAAGACTCCAAGATAGTCATCAATCTTTTCACAATTTCCCGTCAAGATACTTTGAGTTGTACTGATACCGTAGGGAAGCCCTACTGATGTCTCTATTCCTTTATACTCAATTACCGCAATATCCATTTCATTTTCTGATGTTTGAATAAAGACAACTTCACGACCAAGGTCAACACCGAAAGGACCTGCTCCACCACCGGCCTCATACCCAACAGAGAATCCTCTAATATTCTTATCTGTAGATGAAATTGAGTTTAATGACATTTTTGGAATACAACAGGGATTAAAATTCATTTGTCTTATGGCCTTAACAAATTCCTCTTCACTTTGAATTCCACTACTAAGTAGTTTTGAAAAGTTGCATTCTTGAGTTTCTTGCTGAGCACGAATATAGACTTTCTTATCAACCTTATGTCGGGCAACTTTCTTAGGATGTTGATAGGGAACATTACAAAGAAGATCATTTACAATATCTTCATTTGTTCTATTCATGTGATAGATTTGATTAAGCCTGATCGCTCTTTCAAGTGCTTCTTCATCACTTACCTTAAGACCTGAGAGCTCATTCTTCACATAGAGATTTAACCCTTGTGATAGCTCTCTTCCTAACTTGTTAACCTTTTCACTGATTTGGAAACACGGATCTCCAACACAGGCAAAAGCTGACAGGTTTCCTAAAGTAATGAATGTTAAAAATATTTTCTTCAACATCAATACTTCTTATCGGAAGTTTATGGAATCAATGAAGTCTCAATTGTTCCAGGATCACCATCATATGAGCTATAACCATTACCGCCTGCAACGCTCATAACTCCAGTCCAAGAGTTTGTAGGACAACTCATATGAATTCTTCCTCCTCCCCCTCCAGAGCTATTTGCACCTGTATGAGACCCTCCATCTGCTGATAAGTTCGCTGTACCTAAACAGCTTCCTCCTGCATCAATCAAGATTGATCCACCGGCCCCACAACCAAGAGCACTTTTTTCAGCAGGATCACCATTAGCACTAATGGCCCCACTAATATTAATATCGACATCCGCGACAAGTTTGACTCGTCCTCCACCAGATCCACCGTTTCCAGCATTACCGGAACCACCACCAGAACCTTTTTCATTTGGAGAGACTGCCGTTCCGTATGTAGAAGAAGGAGACCTTCCTCCTAGTCCACCATGTGAACCAGCATAGGCGACACTATAACCACCTCCACCATAACCTGTTCCTTTTCCATCACCATTATAGCTACCAGCTAACTCACCTTTTCCATCTGTATTAATAACTCCATTAACAAAGATACTTCCTGTTGTATAAACATCTGGCAGGCCAACATAGATATCTCCATCTAATGTTATATCACCACCAGCGTGAAGTTGTGCTAGCTCTTGAGCTTGAGAATTAATACTAGAGCCAGCTCCAAGGTTAAATGTCCCTGTGAGATTAAAAGAGATGGCTGCAGTAGATCCATAAATATTAAAGTTTGAACTTGTATTTATCGCTACATTTGCTCCGGTAAAATTGTAAGTAGAGCCAAGAGTTTTACTACTCGAAATAGTACATGTCGTGGCAAGTGTTCCCGAGTCACAAATAGTGTCATTAGAGGCTAGAGAGAGATAAAAAGTACCTTCTTCAATTCCATCATCACTATTAATAAAATCGACATGTCCACCATAGTCATAAACTTTACTTGAATCAGTAACATAGAGGGCGATTCTACCAGCTCCACCGGAACCACCATTAGGATAACCACCATTACCTCCATAAGATTCAAGTGTTCCCTCTCCAGTTATCTCACCTGTTGAGATTAAAATAGATCCACCTGAACCAGAAGCCGATCCCTGTGTGGCACTAACTCCACTCAATCCATTAACTTTAACTGCCCCACTAAAAGTAAGCTTATTCGTAATTGTAAGTTTAATGGCTCCACCACCAGCGGCACCCTTATTAGAAGAATTGGATCCACCAGCTGATCCGAAATCAGTTGGGTTTGTTTCACTTCCATAAGTACTACCTCGCCCAGCAGCACTTGTTTGCCCGATTCCACCAAGAGAACCATAACTAGCTCCACCACGACCACCATTGGCCGCACCAGTTGATCCACCAGGACCTTCACCAGCTCTTCTCATACCGCCAGGTTGATGCCCTATTCCAGTTGCATCAATCGTTCCTGCAAGAATCATATTATCACTTGTAAAGTCTGCGATATTTGCCTTGATCTGTGCACCAGCTTGAATATCTGTGTCACCAGCAACATTAATTGTAATTAACTCTCTGTCTACAGCACTTAGAATTGTTCCTGCTGTAAGCGTGAGATTTCCACCGACAGTAATTGTCGCACCACTTGCAATTGATGCTGAAGAAGATAGAGTTAAATCACCACTTGTTGTGATACTACCAATTGTTTTACTTGAAGAAATTGTACATGCAGTAGTTGAATTTCCACTATCACAGTAGGCATCATTAGGAACATTAATATAAACGGTTCCAGGTTTTCCATTCTGTCCACGACGAGACGAACTCGTCCCACCTAAAGCAGACAGGCTTCCTAAGAAATCATAGTCACTCGTTGTGTGGACAGCAATTCGACCACCTCCACCAGAACCACCACCGGTACCTCCGCCATTATTTGCACCTAGTCCTCCGGTAACAGAAGCAGTTCCACTTCCAGTCATTGTTCCAGCACTTAACCAGATTGAGCCACCTGCTCCTCCACCTAAACCACTTGAAGGCCCATCAGATCCATTTGCCGTAATATTACCAGTTAGGGCAAGACCATTAGTCACCGTAATTTTGATGGCACCTCCACCAGAACCACCACGGGTACTATCTAAGTAACCACCACCAGAACCAAAATCAACTGGATTTGTCTCACTTCCATAAGTTGTTGTTCCAGGTGGTTCATCAAGTGCAGACCAACCTCCGGCACCACCATATGCACCACCACCAGATTCAAGATAAGTCTGAGGAGGAGCAGTTCCGGTACCTTCACCACCGAGATGCCCTAACCCATTTGCAGAAATATCTCCTGCTACAGTCATACTATTGGCAAGGAAACTTGAGATATTACCAGTAATTGTTCCTCCGGCCTGTATATCAACGATTCCTGCGACATCAATATTTAAATACTCACGAGAACTAAGAGGCTCAATTGATCCACCAGACTCAATAGTTAAATTTGTATCGATATCTAATAAAGTATTATTTCCAATCATCTTTAAAGCGGATTGAACAATAAGTGTTCCAGGAACATTAATTGCATTCATTATTTTCGCAGTACTAGAAATACAAGTTGTACTCAAAGTTCCAGAGTCACATAGGGAATTAGGATCAATAGAAACGATGGCCGTTCCATTTTGGCCAGCGTTAGTTCCAGAAGTATTCCCATTCGCCGTAATTGTTCCGGTATAATTAAGAGAGTAAGTGTCAATATAAACTCTACCTCCACCACCGGCTCCACCAGCACCACTATAACCACTACCACCATTAGCCGTTACACTTCCACTACCTGTTATAGAATTCGCTATAATCCATACAGAACCTCCGGCTCCACCACCACCTTGGTCGCTTGAACCACCTGAGGCATTTCCACCATTTGCACTGATTGTCCCATTTAAATTAAGTGTATTAGCAACATTAACTTTTAAGGCTCCACCTCCGTGACCCCCTTTATACCTGACGGCTGCTCCACCACCAGACCCCCAAGTCACAGGAGCCGTGTCACTACCATAAGTAGGAGAACCACCTGTACCGGCATCTCCGTCTCCACCTAAACCACCGTGAGCACCACCTCCGGCATCATTATCAGAATCATAGAGTCCAGGAGAAGGGCCTTCACCATTACCTTCTGCAGTACCACCTCTCCAACCGAGAGAATTTGCCGACATCGTTCCCGTTAAAGTAAAGTTCTGAATTGTTGAGTTAACTAAGTTCGCTGTCCATGAACCATTGATAATTAAATCATCTACAACTAAGTTTGAAATATTTCTCTTAGCTTGCATTGTCAGGCTTCCACCTGCCGCAATTGTCATATCCCCAGTCATATTAATTGCCAGGGATGTTTCATTGCCCAGACCAGTTATTCCACCAGTCGCATCAATGATAAGATTCCCCGTACCAGCAATTGAAATATTATCACCAATTGATTTTGTTCCACTAATAGTACAAGTAGTATTTAAATCTCCTGTATCACAAAGTTGATTACTAGAAGTTAGTCCGAGATAGAAGGTACCACCTAGCGCAGGTCTCACTCCACCTCCACCAGAAACTGTTACACTTCCCACAAAACCATATGTATTATTCGTTTGATAGATAGCAATTCTACCACCACTACCTGATCCACCACCATTATTTAACTTATTTCCTGCAACCCCACCATTGGCAGAAATTGTTCCAGAACCAGTTATAGAATTAGTTGCGTTAAGCCAGATCGAGCCACCAGCTCCACCACCACTACCGGTATAATTATTATAATAGTTTCCATTTCCACCATTTGCACTCAACGTACCATTTAGAATCATTGTGTCGGCACTAATTTTAATAGCACCACCACCAGAACCACCATAGACGTATGATGCATTACCACCACCAGAACCAAATGTTACTGGCGCTGTCTTGCTACCATAAGGAGTTGTTCCACCAGAAGAGTCAGCATTTACACCAACAGAGGCATGAGCACCACCACCGGCCCTAGAACTATGACCAATACCAGGAGATGTTCCAGAACCAGTATATGTGTGAAGTCGACCACCAATATACCCTAGTGAAGCAGCAGTTATAGAAGCCCCTGACTGTAGGTCTAAACTTGTAAAATTAGCATCTGTTAAGTTTCCTTTTAATGTTCCTGCAATAACAACATTACCGGCATCAAATGGGTGGATGACTTGTTCATATCTTGTGAGCTGAATGCTTCCCCCCGCAAGAATTGAAATATCACCAGTTGTATTAATACTAAAAGTTGTATTCTTACCTTCGGCGATGAGGCCTCCAGTTCCATCTACAATGAGATTTCCTTTTGTAATTGAAAAGCTATCTCCAAAGCGTTTCACTTTACTGATTGTACATGTTAAGTTGAAATCTCCACTATCACAGATTTGATCAATGGTACTTAGAGCGAGATAGAAAGTTCCCTCATCTGCTGGTCTAACACCAACACCACCAGAAACATCGACTGTTCCATCATAGTCATACTTATTATTTTCAAGGTGTATAGCAATTCGTCCACCACTTCCTGAACCAGCACCATTTCCTAGCTTATTTCCACCGTAGCCACCTTTTGCACTAATGGGACCATTACCCGACAGAGAGTTCTTAGCTGTAATCCAGATAGATCCTCCTGAACCACCACCACTACCTTTGTAGTTGTGTGCATAACTTCCATTTCCGGCATTGGCAGAAATCGATCCATTAACAGTGAGATTATTGACATCAATTCTAACAATACCACCACCGGCTCCACCAACTCTAGAGTTACCGTATCCACCTCCAGAACCATAATCTACCGGACTTTCCTTACTTCCATAAATAACAGTACCACCAGAAGCATCTGAATTAATCCCTACAGAAGCGTGCCCAGCACCACCAGCTCTATCTCCGTGACTTGTTCCTCCAGATTGCCCTAAGCCATGAACTGAAGAACTTGTTCCTCCTGCATATCCCTTAGACGAAGCATTAATAGATCCACCACTTTGAATATCAAGAGTGTCGGCATTAAGTCTTTTCAGGTTACCAACAATACTTCCACCCGACTCTATCGTCATAGACCCACCAACATTAATTGTAATGGCCTCAGTAGAGCTTGTTGTAAGACTTCCCCCACTTTGTAGGACGAGATTTCCAGGGATATTGATTACTGCATTATTTGAAAATGCTTGAACATCATTTATATTACATGTTGTATTGATTGTTCCGCCACCAGTACAAATAGTATCAGAGACAGGGATGATTCCAGAAGCAGTCCCAGTTAAGAGAGAGTTATTCGAAGTAATACTTCCATCAGATATTGATATATTTGCTGTATATGTTGCATCAACATATGCAATTGGTCTTAATACGACTGTACAGCTTTGATTAAGAGCTAAAGTGACTCCGGTACAATTATCTGTAACGATCTCGAAGTTGGAAGAGTCTCCCGTTAGAACTGGCGTTTGTAGCGTACCGGTTGTTGTCGTACAGCCATTTGTTGCCGTTAACGTTACAGATGATCCAGGTGTGACACCATTCGTGATATCCATATTCCTATTTGCCGATGTCGACAATACGATATTGGCATTACTATCATTCAAAGAAACAATAAAAATCTCATCATCAGAAAAACTTCCATCAGTCGCAGAGACTTTAAATTCATAGTCGTCCTTATCACCAACAGATGTTGACCAATCAAGAACACCAGTTGAAGTATTAAATGTTAATCCCGTCAGAGTAGTACAAAGAGTTGTACTTGCAACAGAACCGTCTATCACTGAATCATAATAACAGCTATAAGTTAATGCTAATGGAGTTCCAGAGAAGTCATCTCCACCATCATTAGCGTCAACAGTTGGAATAGATGTCCCGGCCTGAACAATGACAGGAGCAATAGTATCAATTTGAGGATAAACAATTTCTGCAAGATTATATGTTCCACTTCCTCCAGAATTACCAACTCCTCCAGCTGCGACATTAACTGTTCCAGTAAAGCTAGAGCTCGCCGTTACGACTTTAACAGAGACACGTCCACCTCCACCAGAACCACCATTAGAAGCTCCGGCACTTCCACCTGAAGCATTTAATGACCCATTTCCAGAAAAATTATTTGTAGCAACTAACCAAATTGATCCACCGGCACCACCACCACTTGTTTCACTTGAAGCACTAACCCCAGTTCCACCAACAGCAGAAATCGTTCCGTTGTTTATAATAGAATCAGCAGTGATTTTAATGGCACCACCACCTGCACCGGCCAGTCTATTAATATTGTTATAGCAGGCACCTCCACCACCAGAACCAAAAGTGACAGGCTCTGTAGTAGATCCATATGTTGTTGTTCCACCTGAAACTGTACCATTTCCACCAATTCCACCGTGTGCTCCACCACCGCCACCAACACTTGTTCCGTATTGGTATAAACCAGGTGAATCACCACCACCGGCCATACAACCTTCACCTCTTTCAAAACCAAGTTCATCAGCAGAGATGAGTCCACCAGTTTTGATATCAACAGTAGTGGCAGAAATATTTGAAAAATTTCCTCTAATCACAGAGCTATTTTCAACAGTTAGAGTTCCACCAACTGATATTGAAGTCTTAAGCTCAGGAACTTCATACTTGATTTGACCACCAGAACTAATTAAGAGGTCACCTGTAGTATTAATTGATCCACTAGTATCAGACCCATGAATAATTAATTGCCCTGTCCCAGAAATAGTTAAATTATTAAAATTAAAAGTTGTCGTTGAAGCAACATTCTTAACTGTCGAAATCGTACAAGTTGTCGCATAATCTCCTGAATCACAAATTTCAGCAGTCCCCATATTTTGATAGAATGTTCCTGTTCCACCATTAATCTTATTGCTTCCTCCAAGGACATTTATTGAACCTGAGAAAGAGTGAGTTCCACTTTCTTGATAGAAGGCTAAACGTCCACCAGAGCCCGAACCACCTTTATTATATGTGTGACCAGACTCTCCACCCTTAACAGTAATTGTTCCTGTCCCAGAAAAAGAATTATCAACTTGAATCCAGATTGAACCACCTGCTCCACCACCACCGGCTTCATTAGACCCGGCGTAACCATTATTACCAGCGGCATTGATAGTCCCATCGACGATTAAACTTGTTACATCAATTTTAACAGCACCAGCTCCAGAACCACCATTTCTATCAGTTCCATAACTATTACCACCTGCACCTGATCCAAAATCTACGGGAGACGTTAAAGACCCATAAATTGTTGAACCACCCACAGCAGTTCCTTGACCATCACCACCAGTTCCAGCGTGACCGGCACCACCACCACCGCCATTATTTCCAAGAGCTCCCCCCGTACCAGGAGAAGGTCCATTTCCGTTTCCACCAGCAGTACTTCCAGCATACCCAAGATTTGTCACATTGATTTCACCACCAGATTGAATATCTAATGTACTTGCCGATAGCATCGACAAGTTTGCTGAAATACTTCCACCTGATTCGATTGTTAGGTTTCCGACAACATCAATATCAATAGCTTCTGTTCTAGCGGTACTTAATATACCTCCAGACTGAATAACTAAGTTCCCTGGGATATATATTGTAGAGTTATTTGCAAATACCTGAGCGTCATTTACATAACAAGTTGTATTCACCATACCACCACCAGAACATACAAGAGATGTTCCAGCAGAGTTACCAAATGAGGTTGTAAACGTTACGGAAGTATTTTCAACTTCAGCATCTGAATTATTTATATAACAGATTGTCAGTGAATACTGAGTTGAAGATTTTAGTCCATATATATTCTGTGTAACATTTGTATTTGAAAAGTCTGACCCACTACTACAATTTGACGGCGCAGTGGCACCCTCAGCAATGGCCCACTTAAATGTCTTCAGATCAGTAGTACTTGTCACAGCATAAGATATATCGACATCATACGAACGAATTGTATCGGCTGCCAGTGAATGAATTAGATTCACACGATTAAAGTTTCGGCTAACCTGGGTAGCCACATTTTGTGCGGCATCTGTTTGATTAATATTAACAGTGACACTTCCCGTTGCCTGAGCACTAAAATCAAAGCTATCACTCCATGTTCCACCAGAACATGTCACACTCTTAGTCACAACATCACCGCTAATCACAACGCTTCCATCCTCAGAACATGTTCCAGCTAAAGTCCCTGTTGATGAGACAGCAGCATTCGCAGCCGTTGTAAATGCAATGACAGGAGCGACAGTGTCTATTGTTATAGAAGCACTTGAAGATCCTGTATTTATAAGATCTCCTGGTCCAGCTACCCAGATATAAAGAGATCGGCTTCCCTCTCCAGCAGTAAAAGTATGAGTTGTTGGTCTTGACGTTGTCCAAGCAGATCCTGCACATGTCGAAGTATTTGCTGGTTGAGTATTTTGTGTTTCAGATAAACACCATTTAGAAGCATTACTATCATTTCCTATAACCACATCAACAGTTAGTGAATTACTTACTGTTGTTGATCCACTTGACTGATCATCGAGGCTAATTGTTGCATCAGGCATAGTTGCATTCTTAGTCCACGTTCGACTCACTTGGGTTGCAGAGTTCCCCGCAATATCTTTATGATCAATATCAATTGTGACTGAACCATTGGCAACTGCGGACATATCAGAAGTGTAACTCCAAACCCCTCCCACATTACATGTCGTATTAGCAGTAATAGCATTTGAGAACTCAATATTTGTTCCAACCGCAGAACATGTTCCAGACAATGTAAAACTGTCATGGTTGGTTAAATCAATAACAGTAGCAGCACTTGGTGCTGAGATCGCTAAGCTTGGAGCGACTGTATCTAGTTCAATTGAAGCACTAATTGCTGTAGAACTCATATTATCGTCATTATCTGCAATCCAAAGATAGACTGTTTTAACTCCATCACCAGCACTTATCGTAAATGTTGTAGGCTTAACTGTGAGCCAGTTCCCTCCACCACATGTTCCGGCACCAGTCCCGAGAGGTTGAGTAGCCTGAGATTCTGAAACACACCATTTTGTTGCATTGGCATCGGCACCAATTGAGAGATTTATATTTTGGTCTAAAGCATAACCAGTGTTTGCCGGAGCATCATCATTTAAACTTAGAGTTGGATTTCCAATATCAACACTCATGTCGACAGAGACAGTTTTCTGAGTGGCCGTATTACCAGCAGCATCGATATGATCAAAAGTGAGATTAACTGTGGCTTGAGCCAAGTGAGCAGTGAAGTCTAAATTTGTACTAAATGATCCCGCTGTACAACTTGGAGTTTGAGTATCACTCCCATTAGATACAGTTACAACTTGAGTATCGTCACTACATGTCCCTGATACACTAAAACTCTTATAAGTTCCGTACAAGATATCATCTCCACTAGCAGGAGTTGAGATAGCGACTGTTGGTAATGAAGTATCAAGAGTAATAGTTGTTGAGGCAGAATTTTGAGAAATAATATCATTGGCATCTGCCGTCCACAAATAAAGAGTCTTTGTACCATCACCACCTGATAGTATAGTCGTTGTTGGCTCACTCGTAACCCATGCACTCCCCGAACACATTGAAGTACTCATTGGTCGAGAACTCTGAGACTCAGAAAGACACCACTTCGTAGCACTTGCATCATCAACAATCGTAAGCGTATCAACCGATGTCGACTTTGCGTAACCAGCATTTGCACTTGAATCTGAAGCTGCTAAGCTTGTAGGGTCCGCAGAATATACAGATTTCGTGATAGTGATAGGAAGTGAAGTCGCTGCATTTTCCGCAGTATCACTCAAGTTTGCCGTAATATTAATTGTTCCATTTAAAAATGAACTCAAATCTTCAACAGTGCTCCAGCTACCACCTGAACAGGCAATATTTTTTACAATATCACCACTAAGCTTAACAGGCTGTCCATTTTCACTACAGCTTCCTTGAATTGTAAAAGCAGTATGATTGGCCATAGTCGCAGTATGTGTTGCAGAAGTGTCACTTAGAGTTGGATTAACTGTGTCTAAAGAAATTGAATCTTGAGCTGCTGTTGGATTTATCGTATCACCAGAGTCCGCAACCCAAACATAGAGAGAGCGACTTCCCTCTCCTGCACTAAAATTCCAAGAAGTTGGTTTGACTGAAACCCATGAACTTCCAGCACAAGTTGATGTATTCGCAGGCTGTGCTGACTGAGTTTCAGAGACACACCATTTTGCAACTGTTGCATCATTAACAATATCAAGATTTACATTAGTTGAGTTTGTAAATGCTGAACTACTACTCGATTGATCTTTTATAGAAAGTGCTGGATCACTTGTCACAACACTTTTTGTAAAAGAACGAGTCTCAGTTCCACTATTTCCCGCTTCATCAATATGAGTGATATCAACAGACACAGCGCCATTTGCCGCTGAGGTGTAATCAATATCAAAAGAATAAGTTCCCCCAGAACATGTTGTCGTTCCAGCATCACCACCAGTTGCGCTATACTGAACTGTTGTAATGTCCTCACTACAAGTTCCAGAAACAGTGAAGTTATTAAAGTTCCCTGCATTCACAGTTGAACCAGAAGAAGGCGAAGTGATGGCCACAACTGGAGCTGTTGAATCAAGAGTTACTGTATCTGTTATCGGTGTTTGAGAAACAACACCGTCGGCATCGGCCGTCCACACATAGACAGTCTTTGTCCCATCTCCGCTTGAGACATCGTAGGTCGAAGGAATTGATGTGTGCCAACCATTATCTGGTCCAGAACCTCCAACACATTCTTCTAACGACGAAACAGGTTTACTAACCTGTGTCTCACTTATACAAATTTTGGCCGGAGCGCTTCCTCCAGAGAGGGTGATATCCACAGTCTGTGTATTGGTGGAGCCATCCGCCGAGCCACTATGACTGAGATTAAAATTTGTAGGAGGAGTTGGTGCCGTATCATTAGCTGAGATTGTTATAGCATAATCTTTATTTGCCGTGTCGATTGGAATATTTAATCCATTGGCCTCGACATTGACGACTTCTATATTGAGTACTTCTACCCCTTCAGTTTCATAGTCATTTTGAATTGGTACCGACCAATTATATGAAGTTTGACCTGCTGGGATTGTAAATGAGTTTGAAGTAAGGCCGTGGTCTGCGCTAAAAGCTGAGCCTGAAATAGAAAAGTCTACCACCGTATCATAAGCAACAGGATGATCTAAAGTTGCATTGATTATATGTGAGCCAACAGCTTCTGATACTGTCGCTGAATTTGTCGTAAAATGAAATTGAGGTGCTGCTTCATTATCTGCAACACTGAATGTATGAGACTTTTCTTCTGAGCCACTTGAGACGACAATTTCGTAGTTTTGAGTTCCCTCGTAAATAGAGTCATCTGTTGATTGAATATTAATCGTTACTGAACTCTCCCCTTTCGCCACTGATACCTGCCCAGTGTTCGCAGAGAAGTTTGAGCTTGGGTTGAGTCCCTTTATCTCCCAGTTTAAAGTCGTATCCGATGAAACTTCACCGCTTAAAGATATCGTAAACTGCTTCGATGAGCCTTCTGTCATATCGGCACCATCAACAGTCGAAATCCCAACCGCTTCAAAACTAAGATCTTTAAGGTCGAACCCAATCTCTGAGTTACAACCAAGCAAACCAATTAATAAAGAAAGTAAAAGTATCGCTTTTTGCATCCCTTCCAAAAAGACATCCTCCATACAGCATTTATTTATTGTTCGGTTAACTTTAATTTAAAATTAGATAGATACAGGGCCAGACTTTAGCCAGACGCAACTCGCATACACCAATAAAAGACAAAATTCATTAACATTTGAGCCTCAATGCCCTTAATTTATTAGGAGAATTTATAGAGAAAAGTTGAAAGCGATCGTATGCAATCAGTTTACATAAAACCCAATAGGAAAAATTGTTCAATAAGAGTTATTCTAAAAATGCCAAAGATTGTTAACAATCCTTAAGATAGTACTCCATTCCCTTGTAATCTTCCTGCTCTTTATAATAACCAAGAATTTTCCCAAGACAGCTAAAACTATTTACGCCGGAACTAAATTCGATGTCATCGGGAGTAAATTGTGATGGGTGTTCGTATCCTGCGGCATGGGCAATCTGAAGAAGCTCTTTTCTATAATGATAGATATAATTCTTAAAGTTCTTGGCCTTCTTATCAATATCAACACCTGCCTCTAGCCACTTATTCTGAGTCGCTATTCCTGCTGGACAATGGCCAGTGTGACATTTCTGAGCCTGAATACAGCCAATACTCAGCATGGCCTCTCTGGCAATATGGACAATATCACAACCCATAGTAAGCGCCACAATAGTTCTATCAGGAAAGCCTAATTTTCCTGAACCGATCCAAACAATGTCTCTTGCAATTCCAACTTCTTGAAAGATTTTATAGACTCGCGAAAAACCTACTTTAAAAGGCAGTGAAACGTGATCTGAAAAAGTTAGTGGAGCGGCTCCAGTTCCACCTTCTCCACCATCAACTGTTATAAAGTCAGGACCTTCATTTCTCTCTTTCATTAAATTAGCAAGCTCTATCCAAAAAGCTTCCTGCCCTATTGCCGCTTTTATTCCAACCGGCAGCCCTGTGCTCTGTGCGACTCTTTCGACAAAATCAATTAACTCCGAAGCATTAGTGAACTCTTTATGAGAATTTGGCGAGATACAATCCTTTCCAAGCGGGATTCCTCGAATTCGTGAAATTTCTGCTGTCACTTTAGTTCCAGGAAGTATCCCACCTTTTCCAGGCTTTGCTCCTTGAGAAAGTTTTATCTCAATAGCTTTAATATTCGGGTTCTTATCTGTCTTAGACTTTAAGATATCAAGAGAGAAATTTCCTTCGTGATCACGGCAACCAAAGTAACCTGTTCCTATTTGCCACATCACATCTCCCCCAAGAAGGTGATAATCACTTACTCCCCCCTCTCCAGAATTGTGGTAGCACCCGGCCAGAGCTGCACCTTTATTCAGAGCACTAATAGCTCTCATTCCTAACGAGCCATAGGACATCCCAGAAATATTAATAATTGATCTTGGACGAAATTTCTTTTTACGATCATGTCTCTCACCCATTACTTTTAAACAGGGAATAGCCGTTGGGTCTTCTTTCAGCTTAAAGGCCTTTTCATCAGCTAGAGGAATTCCAGCATTCTTAATTATGGGATATCCAATATTATAAATAAGTTCACTAGTACCAAAGCCAAAAGTATTATTACCATCATTGGCCGAAGCATATATCCACTCTCGTTCAGAACGATTAAAGGGCTGTTCTTCTTTATCATTAGCAACCCAATACTGACGCATCTCGGGCCCAACCATTGTTAGTAAGTAGCGAAGGTGACCAACGATAGGAAAGTTATGAAGAATGGCGTATTTCTTTTGGATGAAGACATCATGAATAAATAGTAAAACAAGAACTAGTAAAATGATGGCACCGCCACCAAGGTAAGGATTTTCACTAATCCAATTCCATAGGCCCATTCTAATCTCCATGTTGAGTATGGGGGTATTTTAAACCAAAAGGTTATCGCTGTTCATAAAATATATTGAGGAGATCTTCACACTCGACGGAAAATCAATAACTTAACGCAAACCTAATTCATTTTCTTGTCAAAATTGAATTTTCTTTGCTATAACTTATTGATTATCAAACTAGCGAAAAAGGAATGCGACAATGGTTAGCAGCTTAATGATTTTTCACGCTGTAATTTCAGTTCTACTTATTATCTCTGTACTTGCTCAATTCGGTAAAGGAGCTGAGGCAGGTCTACTTGGTGGTGGCGCAAGTGAAGCAGTATTCACAGGTGCACAACAAGGAAATATTCTACAAAAAGTAACAATCGTTCTTTCAATTCTTTTCATTGGAAACTGTCTTCTACTAGCGAAGATCCAATCGGGGAAAGAATCTAAGTCTCTTCTTCAAGGAGAAACTCCAGTTGCAGCTCCACTTAATAGTGACCAGCCAAAAGCAATGGGAACTCCAGTTGAAGCTAAGAAACCAGAGGCTCCAAAAGCTCAATAATTTTGAAATACAGTTTATGATAACAAAGGCCTCCTTCTCGGAGGCTTTTTTTTTACTAAAAATAGATTCTGTAATTTAGGCCTATTTCAAATACTGATTCATCTCCAACTAAATTCTCTAGCCTTAGGCCAATTCCATTCTTCGATTTAAGATAATAAAAGAGCGAGCTTTTAAAGCTATGTAAAAGATTTGAATGTCGTCTCCTTAACTCATAATCATTCACCAGTACCAAACTTGAGAAAATATTCTTCATCCCAAAATTTAACTTTGGTATTAAGTGACTCCCCTCTTGATGAATTCTATTTTCGAGACTTAGAAAACCGTAAACAAATTGTCGCCCCATAAAGAATGTTAATCCCAGACCTGGCTCAAACAAGAAGTTTCGATGCTTAAGAATCACTCTTTCTCCATCATAGAGGGCTTTAATTTTCCAACTAAACTTTGGTAGCTCTCTAACAAATGGGGCATGAGAATTTATTTCAACAAGTCTAATTCTATCAATTTGAACTTGCTTATCGAAGCTCAACTTCAAACCGAGATAATCAATATAAGAATAGTCATCATGACCAAGAGGATTATCAGCTCTTCCGTGATACCCGAGATGAATATCTAAGGAACTCGCAAGTCTCCCCTTTCTAGAAAGTGCCTGTATTGTCAGTTTATTTGGATCATGAAATTGACTAGGGTCTTGGTCTTTAATTTCATTCGACTTAAGTTCAAAGGAGCTTTTTTGATCTAATTGAGCTCTAAGAGCAAATGTCTTATTCATTAGCTGTGCTTCTGTTTTAGATAGCTGCGTATTCTTATCGTAGTTCTCATGTTTCCAAAAGTCGATGAGTGCATCTAAAACTTCAACCGACTGAACCTTACTCAAGGTGGCCAGATCAGTCTTGGCCTTTCTAAAATCACTTCTTTCTTTAGAGCTCATACGACTAATTCTCTTTCTTAGTACTTTATTAATACTTTGAAATTGCTTAACGTCTGAGACTCCTTGTGACTGATCCATCCATTTTAATGTTTCAATTGGATGCGCAAAGAGATATTTCTTATGAGTCGTTATATGCCAATTCGGCTTAATCGCTTCTATCATTCTTAATATGTAGTATGAACAATTCTCATCAAAGAAATAGTATGGAAATCCTGTATTTCTTGAGACTTCCCACATGTGCTTGATAAGATATTCCGTTTCAAATTTATCTAAAGGAAGTCGGTACTCCCAGAGGTCTCGGTCCTCAGCATTTTGGTAAAGTCCCACTTGCATATAAAAAGGTTTAATATCAAAGAAGCCAAGATATTGCCCTGTAATTCCCTTAATAGAATACATTAAACTACTATCTCTAGGATCAGTAATGGCCATAAAGCCAACACTATAATCTAGAAGGGCATCACTTCTTTCTCTTCCCCCTTGTGACAATCGTAGAAATGAGTGACCAAACATTGAAGCTGGATTAGAAACATAACTACTAGCATAAACGAGAAAAACCTCTTGGGCATTTATCTCATTCTTCCATTCATCAAATTCGGGACAGTGAATTTCTTCTTTATTAAGTAATTTAAATCTCTTTTTCAGATAATCAAATCGTGCAGGAAAAGCACATTGAAAAGGTTTCTTTAGCTTTCCAACAAGAAGTTCTTTTTCAATCGCCTCTAACGAAGCCTCAATTTCAGCATGGGGATTTCTTCGTCCCTCTTTTGAGACAAAGAAAAAGTCGTGAGAGGCCTTATTCTCATAAGTATCTCCACTTTTTTCGTAGTAGAGCAAACGCAACCATGCCTCATCTACTGCAAGTAGTAGACAAGGCATGTATAAAATAATGATGAGATATTTAATTAAGAAAGAGAGCAAGACTTAACAAGAACAGGGTCTGTCAAAATAACCTTATATGTTTCAAGAAGAACTTCTTCGTTATTAACCTGATCTTTAAAAACCTTATCAAACTTACCTTTCATCTTCTGAGAAAAGTATTTGTAATCTTGAGATTGGCAACCAATCGTCTTTGCGTATGCCGTTAAGAAATCACCATTCCCCTTGGCCATATCACCTTTGAGCTCAAAATAGTTTTGAGTTACAAAGTAAAGACTCTTCTTCTCTGTTTTAACAATGCTATGCTTTGAACAATTAGATGTACCAAAAGTCATACCAAGAGTTACGAATGGAAAGAGAATACCATTTGTCGTTACACGAAGAGCAGAAGAAACAAGAGAGTTTTTCTTCATAATAAACCAACCTGGTCCACATCCAGATGAACCATCTTTTGCAAATGTAGAAAGAGAAAATAGTGTAACAAGAGCTAAAATTAGTGAGCGCATAAATCCTCCTTGATGCAGACTCCATAGATATTGTACATGCTTAAACAAATACAACTAGTAGGAATTAATAAAAGAACCTGAGTGTTTTAGACGTATTAATGAGGTAAGTATTAGAGACTTGGTGTTCCCATACAGTCGAGTCCAGAGCCATTACTATAGATACCTGGAAAGTGAATATTTTCAGTTTGAAAACCAAATTACTTTAAGAGTCTCAACCCAGTAAGTCTGTAGTCCCTGAGCATCATTTGCCCTATTTGTTATAAAGAATGGTCTCCCCTTTGGATTAATGCCAGAAACTCCATTGAAGAAGTTAATTAACTCTTGCGATGTTTCTACACCATGAATATTTTTAAAGAACTGAAAGAAGCGGCCAGCGACCTTATGGACCTTAAACCTTGGCCTTAAATACTCTGTTAAAAAATCAATCTTCTTTTGATAACGTTCTCTATTCCACTGATACCTATCCAGTTCAGCATAGGATTTGATATTCTTTAAGATATTTGAGTTTTTGTCTAAGTACTTTTGTGCCACCTCAAGATGAAGAGAAGGATCATCAATAAGAAGCACTCCATTTGGCAGCGCCTTAATGAAAAGGTCCAGGTGCTCTCCTCCTAATTGACTCGGAATAATAAAGATATTCGAGGTTTTAATTTTTAACTCATCGGCAATAAACCTCTTCGTGCTTTCAACAGAAGCATCTTTATCAATAAGATCTTTATGAGCATTATTAAGATCTTTCAATCGACTTTCATTGAGAAGAATATAGTCTTCACCATTTTCAAACTTACCCGTTATAGTGGCCCCACCTTCTAAGAAGGTAAGTTCTAATTTTTCGACTTTCATTTTATAGGGAGGAAAGTCACTACCGCTAACTCTCGTTAGCTCACCATAACTTCCATAACTTTCAAATACTCCCATCGTCACATCATTGAAATAATCCGCATTCGCTGGTAAATTGGCCATCTCAACAAATTCTCCACGTTGATTTGTGAAGAGTATATCCTGCATCCAAGCATAGTTATTAAAAACGATAGGCTCAACGCCTTCTGCTCTAAAGGCACTTTCAATATCATGAAGAATATCAGATGGGATTTTAGGTCCAGAAGTTCCACCTGAGTAGAACCACTTATTTAATGGAAGAGAGCCATCTTCAGGATATAGAGGACTACTCAGTCCAAAAGAGGAAGAGTAAATAATGGCAAGAATCAAACTCTTAAAGAATTTCCTCATTGAATATCCACCACATATAAATCACGGTAGTTCTGAATATTCATATTATAGAGTGGTATATAGAGGATTCCATCTTGAACACGAGCTGTTCTGTCTGTTTCATCATAATCTCTAAACATTACTTTCTAATTTTTTTGGTTAGACTTATTAATAGTCTTTATAATTAATTCAGAAAATAGCCCAGGTGTATTTCTGAGTTCCTCAAAGAATGGAATATAATCGTGATCTTTAACCTCTTCATAAGGATTTAAAGGCATTCTAATTGACCGAGGAAAATCAATCACGACACCTTCAATGCTTTCTTGAACTTCATTCTGAACAGTCGTTTCCACATATTTTTCAAAACCTATAAGGTACTTTTGGAACTCTACAAACTCAGAAATTTTCTCTGTGTAAAGCTCTGGGTTCGCGTCAGTTTCAAAACCAAGATAGATTCCCTTTTCTCCTATTTCTATCGATGAATAATATGTTCCAAATTGAACATGAATATTCAGAGGAGTCTCTGGGAAGTGCTCTTTAAGTTCTTTATAAAACTTCCACCAAGAGTAGTTATTAAACTTCTCCATCATATCAAGATAACTAACTTGGAAGAAGTAACCACCGTTTTGAAATGGTCCATAGAAATAACTTAAGGCGTGGAGGTCAAAGTCTCTAGTTAAAGTCATATTTACTGTCTTATGCTTTTTAGAGAACTCCAAAATATGCTCAGCACCAATTACAGGATTGATAAATATCTGTCCTCGTGACTTCTTAAAAACGATATTTCGATTTAAAACGATACTTTCTATTTCTAGCTCGAGACCGTCCGAGATCTTCCTTAACTCTTCCATA
>NZ_AUNJ01000323.1 GCF_000447775.1 Bacteriovorax sp. DB6_IX | reverse complement strand
CTCTCTCTCACTTGTATGTGGAGTTAAGTTTGGTGACGATGGTCAGCAAGAAGTCGATTCAAACTGTGTAAGAGAGAACTTCTTTAACTCTTTCTTCACAGATCTTAAGCTTGGAAAGTACTTCCCAAGACTTGAGCTTTATAAGAAGTCATCAACGAAAGCTGAGATGATTGAATATATCAAAGGTGTTGAAGGATTTGCTAGAGATACAGATCTTAGAAACCCATGGAAGAAGAGAGACTTTGCTCTTGTTCTTGCAGCTATGATTAATATTGAATCAACTTTCCTAAGGTTTGATACTTCTTATGACAATATCTTAGACTTTAATGAGCTTAAGAGCGCACTTAATGTTTACAGAAATGCTATTATCCTTCTCGCAAATCTTGAAGGTAATAATAAGAAATTAGCAAGAACAGTGTTCTTCTATATGGTTAAATACATGAAAGCACCATCTCCAGTTACAGTATGGTCTTTAGACAAAATCTTTAAACTTCACTTCAAAAATACAAGAGCGAAGAGAATTAATATTGGTACACTACTTTATTACTTAGTTAATAATGCTGAATCGACAGAAAAGTCGACAATGCAAAAAGTGAAACATAACATCTCAGACCTAGGCCCACTCATTAGCTCTTATGCAGACGCTATGGCCGAAAAAACTGGTGAAGAAATCGAAGAGATTGTCCAAGAAGTCCACAATATGTACTTGGATACAAAAAGATTTTTAGGTTTTTAAAATGATCGAAATTAACATTAATCAAACAGTGGCCGTCCTTGTGGACGGTAATAATATTGAAAGAAGTATTCATCATATTACACAGAATTCAAATACGATGATTAACTTTGACACCCTTATTCCAAACCTCCTAGATGGACGTGGTCTTAATCGACTCATCTATTTTAGAGAGGGAAAGAATATCTCATCTAAACTAACAGAAAGGCTTCACAACCACTACTACGGTTCAGTTATCCCATGTCATAAGTCAGCGGATATTCCTTTAACAATTAAGGCCACTCAACTTGCAAGTAAAGTTGATACTATTATCATTATGTCAGGAGACTCTGATTATATTGAACTAGTGAGGCACTTAAAGTCTGAAGGTGTTAGAGTGGAGATTGCCTCTGTTCCAGAGACCACATCGGGACTCCTTATCGAAGAGTCTGATTTCTACCATCCAATTGAAGAAGATGATTGGTTTGAATTAGCTCCAGCGAGACCAAAGAAAAAGACTCGCTCACGCAGAAAGTCTTAAATACTTTAATAAAGATAGATAAGTTAGAGAATGCTCGATTTCACCTGAGTCGAGCATTTCTTCAATTCTCTCAAGTGAATACTTTTCAATTTCAATTTCTTCTAAGGGATCAAAACATTGCTTTCCTTCAGGACGACATTGGCGGGCCAAAAAGACATAACAAGTATTTGTCATAAAAGCTGGATTAACTTTTACCGACCCAAGACTCTCCCACTCATTTGAGATATAGCCCGTTTCTTCTTCGAGCTCTCTCTTTGCAGCATGAAGGGGGTCTTCTCCTATTTCAATTGCTCCTGCAGCTGTTTCAATTGTTATATCATCTAAACCATGACGATATTGCTTCACCATAATAACCTGGTCATCTTCATCGATGGCCACAATATTTACCCAATCAAGACAAGTTACGATATCAAAGACTCCAGATTTATCTCCATTTGGCGAAGATGAATCCACAGTCTCATATTTAAAAACATGTGCTCGTAAAACTTCTTTTCTATTTGATTGGGACCATTTCTTCATCGCTAGAAGTCCATCAAGATGACCCCTTGATTAGGATCCTGCTTTTCCATAAGGTCTTGATTAAATCGATCTCTCACTTCAAGATAGCGAGTGAAGCGATTTTGCCCAATTAACTTGAGAAGAACTTCATCGTATTTTGAGCGAATATCCTTTTCAAATTGCCTTTCTTGCTCTGTTGGATTGTATGTATAGGAAGGACCATACTTGGCCTCCATTTCTTGGTGAAAAGTATCAAAGGCCCTTACCTTATCTTTTTCCAATCCTTCTCTCATTTTTAGATATTCTTGATATACTTTCTCTTCAACTTGAAACTCTTCAATAAAGAGACTCTTTATCTGAGATGTCCACTTCGCTTCAATCTCGTCATATTTCTCTTCCCAACCTTCCATTTGCTTGTCGACATCGACTTGATCATTAATAAGCTTACTCTTTGGAACGGCTTGCATAATTTTTTCCGCCTCAACTGGCTTAGGTGAAGTCTTAGCAACCTTTTGATCTGGGACGGATTGAGATTCTTGTCTCGTCTCAACCTGCTCAATTTCAACTTCTTTTTGATTTCCTACAAAAATATAGACAAGTCCTGCCACAATAATGACACCAACTAAAATAAGGGCTTTTTTCATTTAACTCTTCTCCGGTGGAATAAATCCTTCAAAGATAATATTATCGCACAAATCTTGGCATTCTTCATAGAGGTCCATATTATCTATGGTCCAAAAAACAATATGCCCATGAGTCATCATTTTAATCAAATAATATTGAGCTATATTAAATGTCTTATAATCAAGACCAATATAATCTGGCCTAACCACCGGGGCCAAGGCCATATACTGAAGAAGTTTTCTCTTTGGTAAATTTAAATCAGTATCAGAGAAATCACTTGTCACTAGGAGACCGAGAACAGTATTTGGATAATGAGAACGAATCCATTTTAGAGTTAAAGGATTAAAAGACTGTATCGTATAATCGCCTTCATAGAAGTGAAGGTACTTCATTACTTCGGCCTCAAACTCACCATTATGATCATTTACTTTAAGCTCAATAATTAGAGGGACTCTCCCATCAACAAGCTCTAACACCTCTTCTAGTGTTGGAATTGTTTGCTCAGTACCATTGAGGTGAAGTTTTTTTAAACTAGAAAGAATATATTGGGATACCCGACCATTACTCCCCGTCATACGTTCTAACTCTTCATCATGAAAGACAACAGGGATACCATCTTTACTAAGATGGACGTCAAGTTCTATAGCAAACCCAAGTTCTATGGCCTTTTCAAAAGCGGCCATAGAGTTCTCAGGTAAATCTTCGTTATGAAACCCTCTGTGGGCAATCGGTTTTTCTAAGTAAAAGCTCATGCACCTATTTTACAACGTTTTTAGGAACATGATGAGGTCTTTTTTATTTTCTTTTGTTAGAAGTTCATTACCATTTTTGTCAGTAAAGATTCTTCTATAGTGACCTGTATTTCTCAGCCCTTTCTTACTAGTGTTAAAGAAAGCTTCTTTTAAGCGTCTTTTCTTAGGAACCTTATTTCCAACCGGAAACCGACACATTCACTATCAAAATCTTCAGTCTTACTTTCAGCAGGAATCTGATAGAAAGTCTTCGTTCTCTTATTTGGTGGTGTCATAAGATCACAGAGAGTTGGAATAGAGTTATTGTGAAGATAAGGATATCTTGACCAAATTCCATCAAGTGGAGGTGGTACGTAACCCTTTTGAGGCTCAACAACAGTTTTCATCCACTTTGAGATCTTGAGCTCATTAAGAGCACTTGCGAAGGCCTTTGTTCCTTCGTATCGACCAGGATCTGTCCCAACATCTTTGACAGGAGTCACCTTGTGGTACTTAACATTTACTGTTTTTAAGATATCCACTTGCGAAAGCTCTTCAGCATTAGGTGTTGACCATGCCTTAGTGTATTGTCCATGACATTTTTGGCATCTATTCTTAAAGATTTGCTCACCTCTTTTCGCCGCGGCCAAATTAATCGAGTCAGCAGGAAAGAAGTCTGTCCATGCAGGAGGTTTTGTAGAGAACGCTGCAGCTGTTAACTCACGAATAGTATCTTGACTGTCTTTCATCCACTGCTCTAATTCTCTGAGATCAGTTCCTCTTCCTAATTCATTCCAAAGGAAGTTTGTAAAAATGGGATTACCAGCAACGATAGACCCATCAGAAAGCCATCTAGTTTTATACTTTAAGTTCCACCATACCGCAGGTTTAGAATCAGCGACCTCATGAGAGAGAATATTCTGTCTCGGAAATGTTTGATAGAACTTTGATTTAGAAGCGTATTCATCCTTTCCTCTACGAGCAAGAGAAAGTGCGACTTGAGGAAGTGATGTATCAAGACCAAGGACTTGAGGTTTTACAACTCCAACCGACTTGAGGTTTTGCTTTGTTCTTAAAAGCATTTCAACTTCTTCATCTGTTGCCCCAGTTAAGTTTTGAAACATTTTTGGTGGGACAAAGGGAACAAACTTCTTGGCCATATCAAATAACCTATTGGCCTTAACAACTTTATTTGTAAGCCCCATAACACTTGTTCCAAAGAGATTTGCAGAGTGGCAAGTAGCACAACTAAAAGTTAAACCTTTTCCCCATTTCGTCTCAACAATTGAAGCCCCCATATAGTAATCAGGCTTATATCCCTCAGGATAAGGGATACGATAAATTCCAATCGCATCTTCATCATTGTACTTATTTAATCCAAGCCACTGGTAGAGACTTTCAACACTATCAATACCTGTCGTCTTCTCTCCTATTTTAGAGAGAATAAGTTTCATGAGATTATTATCTTTTTCCTTAAAGAAGTTAACCATCGGTTCATAAGGTATAAAGAGACCTGAAACTGTTACAGGATAGACAAGTGCGTGCTTATACCCCTCCTGAGTAATTTCTTGAAATTCTTCTTCAGAAAGATTGTAGATATTCTCTCTATTATCACCTGGTTTTATTTGAGTATTTCTCGACCAGTCAGGCTCATAAGAAAATGCCATTTGACTCGTCATAAATAATGACAGCAGTATTAACTTTTTCATCTATCGTCTCCCTAGAAAATCAAGAGCTTTGGCTCACTCATTTCTTCAATTGTATATTTCACACCTTCACGTCCAAGACCAGAGTCCTTAACTCCCCCATAAGGCATATGGTCTATTCTAAAACCTGGAACATTATTCATAAGAACAGCACCAACTTCTAGTTTATTAAAGGCATATTTCATTTGGCTAATTTGATTTGTAAAGACACCGGCCTGAAGACCATACTTAGAGTCATTGACAAGCTCAATCGCATCGTCAAAGTAATCTGTCTTATCCAAGATTAAAACCGGCCCAAAAATTTCTTCCGAAACAACTTTCATATCCGGTGATGTATCAGTCAAAATTGTTGGCGCATAAATATTATGGTCTTCATCGAGGATATGACCACCAGTTAGAACCTTTGCTCCTTGAGCAACTGCTTCTTGTACCCACTCATGAATTCTCTCAACGTGAGACTCATCAATAATGGGCCCATTAATAACCTTCTTATTCGCAGGGTTTCCACTCTCAATCTCTTCAACGGCCTCTAGTAATTTTTCAACAAACTCATCATAGACATTAGAATCTACATAACAACGTTGAGTCGAAATACAGATTTGCCCAGAGTAAAGGAAAGCACCAGGGATAAGCTTTTCACAAACATCTTCAATATCAGCAGAGTGATCCACGATAACTGCGGCATTTCCTCCAAGCTCTAAGATCACTTTCTTCTTTAAGGCCTTGTTCTTAAGTTCCCAGCCCACTTGAGGAGATCCAGTAAAAGAGAAAACTTTTACACGAGGCTCAGTTAGAATTTTTTCAGCAACATCATTCTCACAAATGACGACATTCACAGCTCCTGCAGGATAACCAACCTTCTGAATAAGACTCGCAAATGCTAGTGCTGTTAATGGTGTATATGGAGACGGCTTTAAGACAACTGAGTTTCCTAACGCGAGGGCCGGTCCAATTTTATGAAGAGCTAAATTAAGTGGAAAATTAAAAGGAGAAATACACCCTACAATCCCAACAGCAAAACGTTGAGTGAAAGCATTCTTTCCAACACCTTGATCAAAATTCATTGGTACAACTTCACCTTGAATTCTCTTTGCCTCTTGAGCAGAAATTTCCAGAGTTGTTATACAACGATTAACTTCAGCCTTTGCATACTCAATTGGTTTTCCAGCTTCGGCGCTAATCAACTGCGCAAAAGACTCTTGTTGCTCTTTAAGGGCTTCTACTAGTTTAAATAGAAGCTCGCTTCTCTTACCAGCATCCCATGTCTTCATCTGCTCAAAAGCGATCTGGGCCACATCAAACGCAGAATCTAATTGATCAGCATTTAAGTAAGAAATCTCAGCAAGAAGAGATTGATTGTACTTATTCTTCACACGAAGAATATCATTTGAATTTCCTTGAACCCATTGATTGCCAATGAAGCTCGTATTCTTTAAGAAGCTATGCATAAAAAAACCACCGATATTACGGTGGTCATTCTATCTAAATTATATTTAAAGGGTCAATTAATGAAAGAAATTAATAGTCGAATTCATCCGCACTATACTGATTGGTGAGCTCTTTTTTGAGAATCTTATTATCATCGAGGAAATTCTTCTCTCCAAAGAGAAAAAGCTTCATACTACAGAGATAGCAAAGCTTAATACTGACCTCACGACCTTCAAAAGAAGCGTAAAACTTCGCTCTTTCCAAGTTCGATCTCACTGGACCATTGGCCAATGACCAGTTCTTTCCCTTAGCTATACATGCGTCACACATGTTTCTACTCCGTTCTCTCGTGGATTAACTCTGTTAATATTCTATCGGAATTCAGTAAAATTTCTTTATCCAAAATTTAAATCCTCAATTTTATTAAGGAGTTATGCTTATTACCATGCTTTCAAATCTGAAAATCTCTTCAAAAATCGCCACATTTCTAAGCCCGCCTTCCTACTTTCACTTAAATAGCTATGGCCAGTAATAATCCCCTTTGATAGATTTAACTATCTAATAATTCATGGAGATTTTATATGCTAGATCAGCTTAAGCCTTTAAATGTAAAGAATAAATTAGCACCAGCACCAACAACTGAGCCGAAATTTGCGGTTGAAGTCAAAAACAAGAATGGAGATTCTGTAAAAGTTGGTGATCCACAGATCACAAGAGGACTTCTTGCTCTTATGAACCAACACGCTGTTATTGGTGGAGCTGCTTGCCACTGGGGTGGACCTGCTGCTTTTGCTGAGATGATGAGTGCTCTTCATGGGATCATGTTTAACTCTACTAAGCAGTGGTATGAAAGCTATAACTTTGTTAACGATGCGGGACACGCGGAAAACGGAATCTATGCTCTTAGAGCGAACCTAGGTTTTGATAATCTAAACTTTGAATCTCTTAGAAAATTTAGATCAATCGAAAGCAAACTAACGGGACATGGTGAAGCTCACCTAAATCCAGAAGGTGTCTTTATTAGTAACGGACCACTTGGTTCAGGACTACCACAGGCACAAGGTCTTGCAATTGCCGATAAAGTTATTGGAAATGACAGAGTTACTCTATGTGTAATTTCTGATGGTGGTTGTATGGAAGGAGAGGCCAAGGAGTCGATGTCGGCAATTCCAGGTCTTGCTAAGAAAGAAAAGCTAAATCCATTTGTTATGGTTATCTCTGATAATAATACAAAACTTGGTGGTAGAATTTCAGAAGATAGTTTTGAAATGAACCCAACTTTTGATTCACTTACTCAACTTGGTTGGGACCTAATCGTTGAAGAAGATGGACATAATCTTCAAAGTGTTTTCTCAACTCTTGAAGGAGCTATCGCAACAGCGAAATCAAATCCAGCTAAACCAGTTGCCGTCATCGTTAAAACGATCAAGGGTTACGGAGTAAAATCAACAGAAGAAAGTGCTTCAGGTGGACACGGTTACCCACTTAAGGCGTATGANG
>NZ_AUNJ01000322.1 GCF_000447775.1 Bacteriovorax sp. DB6_IX | reverse complement strand
TTGGTCTCCCAAATAGGAAGTGGAAAGCTCCTGATAGTAAGCTTAAAACACCTAAGTTAATCACTAAACCAGCTACAACTAGACAAGCAATTCCCATTGCAATGAGTGTTGTATTCACATTGTCTCCTTGGAATATTTATTTAATTCAATATCAATATGCCCATATATTAGCATGTTTTACTCCACTACGTCTTGTGATTTTTTTAAAGAATTT
>NZ_AUNJ01000321.1 GCF_000447775.1 Bacteriovorax sp. DB6_IX | reverse complement strand
TTAAATCCATTCTTATTAAATACTTTATGTTACTAATAGCAACGCTATTAGTATTAATTGGTATAACTGAATACTTCCAGTACAAGTCTTACTTAAAATATTTTCAAAATAATGCAATTGAAAAATCAGAAATACTTGCAAGCAATCTTCAAGCAACATTACTCTTTGAGAGTAAAAAAGACTTTGAGGACCTGACAAAGAATCATGAAGCGAATGGAATCATTGTCGTTGATACAAAGAAGAAACTCTTTGCGGCCAGAGGAGAATTCTTTGACTTCCAAAAGATTAATTCGGATATCACATGGAGCGATCACTATCTTATTACAAGAACAAAAATTTATTCTGAATCAGAAGAGCTAGGAACCCTCTTTGTAAGATATGAAACAAGTCGTATTTATACTCTTATTCAAGCTCAACTACTCTATATTACACTTGGAGTTGCAGCCCTTATCATTTCCATACTAGTTGTACTAAAAGTCATTGATGTCCAACTCACCACTCCCTTAAAAGAGCTCAGTGATTTCGCAAAGAAGTTAACTCAAAATGATGATATTAGCTCAAGGTTACAGATCACGGAGAGAAACCTTGAGACCAAGAGCCTTAAAGATTCGTTTAATTGTTTGCTCGACAATATCGAAGATAATAATAAGTCTCTCAATGACCTTAATACAAACCTAGAAAAGAAAGTATCTGAGAAGACAATTGAATTACAAGAAGCTTTCGATGATCTTAAGAAGTTTCAAAATCAAATAGTTGCTCAAGAAAAATTAGCCTCTCTTGGTTCACTGGCCGCGGGAATTGCACATGAAATAAAGAATCCCATCAATTTAATTAATAACTCGGCTCTTATCATTGACCTCTTTTGCAATAAGAACATTACCAATTTTAAATCTAAACTTGAAAGCGATAGCCTTTCCAATGATGACATTGATAAGATTTTTAGTGATCTTCAAGATATCGTAACGGCAAGTCGAATTATCTCAAATAACGGAAAGCGTGCAGATGGAATCATCAAGAGTATGCTCTTACTATCACGATCTCAGCAAGCAGTCTTAGCAAAGAGTAGTTTCTCTGAACACTTAGAGCAGGCCCTTAACTTAAGTTTTCACGCCATGAGGGCGAAACCTAAATCAATTGATGTCAATATCATTAAAAATATTTGTGAGACACCAGAAGTCCCTTGTTTCCCACAAGATCTGGAGCGAGCTTTTGTTAATATCTTAGAAAATTCTTTTTATGCCTTAAAAGAAAAGAAGAAAGATGATCCTAATTTTAATGCTGAGCTCGCAGTATCTCTAGAGGTTCACAACGGATTTGCACATATCCTTATCAAGGACAATGGGATTGGAATGTCAAAAGAAACTCTTACAAGAATCCTAGAACCTTTCTATACCACCAAACCGGCAGGTGCTGGAACAGGACTTGGGATGTCTATGGTTAACGACATCATTACCGCTCACAAGGGAGAAATGAGTCTAGAATCAAGTGAAGGTCTATTTACAAAAGTAAAAATCACTCTTCCTCTTAGTTAAAGATATCTAAGAGCTTTTTAACAATCTCTTGCGTTTCCTCATCTTCAGTAAGTTCAGGCAAGCCGATTAACCATTTTCTAGCGCTATCTATTGATTCAGTACATATGAAATGAGCGATGGTGTGTGATATGGCAAAGACCTTTTCCTCATAGGACTTAAAGAAGCTAAATTCTTTATGATGATGAATGATTATTCTTCTTCCCCAATCAGGAATATTTAAGTCTACAGCTTGTTCGACAAGCATTGCCCCATGATTTTTTACGACTTCTTTTTCTCGATTTCCTAGAGCTGCAAAATCAACACTTTCAAAGTCTTGAATTTTTGCCAGCCTTTCATTCTTTATCACGAGATCATGAAGAACACAGATTGTTGCAAATTCTTTAAGAAGATCTCTATCTGTTAGAATGAGATTGGCCAAATGAAGACTCAAAAGAGAATGGGAACTAATATAATTAGTTTGATCAATGACTCCACTCATGATCTTTTTGATTGATTCGTGCTTATTCAATTCTCTTAAACAGCGAGTCGCACAAGCATCCACAAGCTTAATTTGATCAGCCGAAATCCCCTTCTCCATTAAATATTGGTTAAAACTATCAACAATCTCACTAGCAACGAAGTAGACATCCTCAAGCGTTCCGCACCTCTTGATCTTCCCTTCTAATTTCTCAATTAAATGTGTAATGAGACTTTCGTAGTTTTCTGGACGCATAAAAAAGAACTCAACACCTTTTGTCTCATAGCTTTCAATTCGGTCTAAACCAAGTTCGTCTCCTTCCTTATTAATGAGCATCATTTTACCAGAAACAGAAATCCAGATATCAAAATTTAGAGGATGAAACTTTCTTAGAATCGACGATCGAATTCTACGATATGTCACATTCTCATCACGTGAGGTTTCAATCATTTTCTGTATGGTCTTTATTAGCTCATCCTCACCTACAGGCTTAGGAAGAATATAATAATGTCCATCTGAGTTATTAGAGGTTATTAACTTTTTAGAATCTTCATCAAAGGTAGCCGAGTGCCATGCGAATGGAAGATGAGAGTTTGCCATATTGAAATCATAGACAACCTTTCCATCACCATCAGGCATTCTATAGTCACAAATAATTGAGTCAATATCATCTTCTTCGATAATTTCAACTGCCTCATGACCTCCTAAAGCTGTCACCGTCACGACATCTTTAAAATGACCTTCAATATAAATTTGGAGAATTTCGAGGATATCTTCTTGATCATCCACGAGTAAGATTTTTTTCATAATTTTTCGACATCCATGTCTTTCATTATAACATCGGCGCCCAAGTAGGCGCCTTAAATTTGACTAAAGATTAGAGCTTAACCAATCTTTAACTTCGCTTTCTAAAGACGCAGTCAACTTATCAAGATTGTTAACTTCTGGTGATCCACCTTGAGCAAAATGTGGTTTTCCACCACCTCTACCAGAGACAGGCTCAAGAACTTTCTTTAAAAGATCTCCGGCCTTCACCTTCTTATTAACATCGTCATGAGACCAAACAAATGTCTTAAGAGACTTTTCTTCTTTTCCTACAAGACAAATAAGTTTTACTTCACCTTTATTTAGAAGATCATCACCAATGGCCTTTATAGCTTTAGCATCTGCTTCCATAACACCAGCAAAGAAGTTAACTCCATTAACTTCAAGCTTTACTTCTTTTAAAAAGCTTGTTGTCTTCTGAGCATTTGCCTGTGCTTCTTTGATCTTTTGCTTCATCTCTTTTTTAAGATCTTTAACTCTCGTTGCAACATCAGAAGGTTTAACGTTTAACTCTTCAGCAACATTTCTTAAATAAAGATTTCTCTCTTGCATTAGTTTAATTGCAGCAGCCCCTGTGACAGCTTCAATTCTACGAATCCCTTTGGCCACACTTGTTTCTTGAGTAATAAGGAAAAGTCCAATATCACCAGTGCTAGAAACGTGAGTTCCTCCGCAAAGTTCTACAGATTCACTTCCAAAAGAGACAACTCTTACCTTAGAATCATATTTTTCACCAAATAATGCCATCGCTCCAGCTTCAATAGCTTCTTCATAACCGCAAAGCTTTGTATCACGACCTGTATTATTCATAATCCACGTATTGACTAAAGTTTCAACCTTATCAAGGTCCTCTTTAGAAACAGCGCCAGGATTTTGAAAGTCAAATCTTAGTCTTTCACTTGATACCATAGAACCTTTTTGAATTGCGTGCTTTCCAATCACTTCATGAAGTGCCGCATGCAATAAGTGAGTTGCTGAGTGATTTCTCATACTAGCATTTCTCACTTCTTGATCGACAGTAAGTGTAATTTCTGAATTTAAAGTAAGTTCACCTTCAACAATTTCTGCAACGTGAACATGCTTTCCTTTAATCTTCATCGTATCGATAATATCTAGTTTTGCATTTCCAGCTTGAGCTGTTCCTTGGTCACCGGCCTGTCCACCAGACTCTCCATAGAATGGAGTTTTTTGAGTTGTAAAATAGACAGATTCTCCAGCAGATGCTTTTTTAACAAGTCCATCATTACCATAAATCTTTATAACTTTAGATGTATCAACAAGGCTTTCATAACCAGTAAACTCAGTGTCTGCATCTGACATAAAGGCTTCTTCAACCTTTTCCTGATCAGCACTTAGTGAACCTTTTCTTGAGATAACACGAGAAGCCTTTCTGTGTTCTTCATAACACTTCTCATAGCCTTCTTCATCAATCGTCCATCCCTTTTGCTTTGCAAACATATCAAGTACATCTTTTGGAAGTCCATGAGTTGTCACAAGCTCAAATGCCCATTTCCCATCAAAGATATCCTTTTTTAGGATTTGATCTAGGTTTGATTCAAGAAGGGCCAGGGCTTGTTTAACTGTTGCAGAGAAGTCTTTAACTTCTTGCTCAATATTATAAACAATGGCATCTCTTGCAGATTTTAATTGTGGGTAATAATCCCCTAGAATTTCGATAGTCTTATCAATATGTTTTTTGAAATCAGGCTTCTCAACACCTCTTGCAATACAAGCGGCAACACACTTTCTAATAAGTCTTCTTGGGATATATCCTTGACCTTCATTTCCAGGCATAACTCCTTCTGAAAGAATCATGACTGAAGCTCTCATGTGATCAGAAATCATACGTGTTGTTTGAACATCATTTGAATTAATTAGCTCAGCAGATAAATCAACAAGTGGCTTTAGAAGGTCTGTCTCATAAACTGAGTCACAACCATTCATCACCATAGCAAGTCTTTCTAGACCAGATCCAGTATCAACTGATTTAAGAGGAAGTGATTCGAATGTTCCATCTTTAAGCTTATTAAGCTCCATGAAAACACCGGCATTCCAAATTTCAATATAACGGCTAACATCATCAAAATGTCCACCTGGTGTATATGTTGGTCCGTACTGCTCACCAGTATCATAGAAAACTTCTGTACATGGTCCGCATGGCCCATGATCACCTGCTGGTCCCCAAAAGTTATCGTCCCCTAGAACAACAATATGGTCTTCAGGAACACCACATTTTTTCCACGCTTCAATTGATTCAGTATCTGGTGCAATTCCTAAACTTTCATTTCCTCCGTAAACAGTGAAATAAAGTTTCTTTGGATCAAATCCAAAACCATCAACAAGTAAATTATATGCCAGTGAACAGGCCTTATCCTTGTAGTAGTCACCAATTGACCATGATCCCATCATTTCGAAAATTGTTAAGTGGTGTCTATCACCAACATCATCAATATCTTTAGTTCTAATACATGGTTGAAAGTTAGCAAGTCTTGGAGACGGAGGAGTTTCTCTTCCCAAGAAGTAATTCTTTAAAGGAGCCATTCCTGAGTTGATAAAAAGAAGTGTCGGATCATTTTGTGGCACTACTGACGAAGCACCAATCTTTAAGTGATCATTTTCTTCAAAATATTTCAGAAACTGTTCGCGAATTTCTAAAGAGCTCATTTTCTTCATAACTTTTCAAACCTTTTAAAACTTTTGTAATGCATCATTTTAAGCCATATTTAGGCCATTTTATACATCAAATTTACCCGATCTTCCATAATATTCAGCACGCTTCATGTCATGGAATAATTTTCGCCAGATTTTGATAAAAATTAGCAAAAAAACCTGTTATCAAGCGGGATCTAAAGAGTTATTATAGGGGCAATTTGAAAAGACTATAAAGAAGACATCAGTTACAGGGGAATAATAAATGACTGACTTTTACAAAAACCTAGGGATTAACACTGACAGAGGATCTTACCAAATCTTTAAAGACTCACCGCGCAGTTTCCTAGTTCAAGAAACAGTAAGTAGAGGAATCGGAAAACTAACTAAAGATGGAGCTCTTGTTGTAAAAACAGGAAAGCACACTGGACGTTCGGCCAATGATCGTTACATTGTTAAAACTCCTTCTACTGAAGACACTGTTTGGTGGGAAAACAACCTCCTTCCAATGGATGCAGATACTTTTGCAAGATTAAAAACAAAAGTTATCAACTATTTAAACGAAGACAGAGATCTCTTTATCACTGAAAGATCAGTTGGTGCTGACGAAGTTCACAATATGGGAGCTAGGCTAATCACAACTAATCCTAACCACGCTCTATTTTCTCAACACCTTTTCAGAGAAAAGATGAGAGAGTTCAATGATAATGATTATACAATCCTTCACGCTCCAGAGCTTCAACTTGATCCAGCAGAATTTGGAACAAGAAGTGAAACTGCAGTTGTGACTGATATTGACTCTAAAACAACTATCATCTGCGGAACTCTTTATGCAGGTGAAATTAAAAAGAGTATGTTCGCGGCCATGAACTACGCTCTTCCAGAGACAGGAATTCTTCCAATGCACTCAGGTGCTTCTAGACTGGAAAATGGTGAAGTTTCAATCTTCTTTGGACTTTCAGGTACTGGGAAGACAACTCTATCAACTGATGAAGGATGCTTCCTAATTGGTGATGATGAGCATGGACTTAGCGCTGCAGGTACTTTTAACTTTGAAGGTGGATGTTACGCAAAAACTTATAAGCTTTCTGCAGAGACTGAGCCAGAAATTTTTAAAGCAACAAATAGATTTGGTGCTCTACTTGAGAACGTTGTTCTTGATGAGAACACTGGAACAGTAGATTACTTTGACAAGTCAATTGCCGAAAATGGTCGTTCTGCTTACCCTCTAGAGTTCATTGAAGAGCTAGAGAAGTCTTCTCGTGGTGACACTCCTAAGCATGTCTTCTTCTTATGTGCAGATGCTTTTGGTGTTCTACCTCCTGTTGCAAAACTTACTAAAGAACAAGCTATGTTCTACTTTGTACTTGGATACACAGCAAAACTAGCAGGAACAGAAATTGGTGTTAAAGAGCCACAAGCAACTTTCTCACCATGTTTTGGTGCTCCTTTTATGCTAAGACACCCAAGTGAATACGCAGAACTTCTTGGAAAGTATATTGATGAACTAGGTTTCAATGTTTGGCTAATCAACACAGGTTGGACAGGTGGAGCATACGGAACAGGACAACGTTTCCCACTTCATATCACAAGAAAGATTATTAGAAATATCCAAGCTAATAATGTTTCAGCGACTGCAACGGAACAAGACCCTATCTTTGGTCTAAATATTCCATGTGAACTAGAAGGTGTTTCGTCGACAATTCTTAACCCACAAAAATCATGGGAAGATGAAGCGGCTTACACAGAAAAAGCAAAAGAACTTGCTGCTTCTTTCCACACTCAAATGAAAACATTTGGTGAGTTCTACAACACAAATATTAAAGGTGCTCCAACGCATCAAGCATAATAAACAAGGGCCGCTTCGGCGGCCTTTTTTTATTCTAGGAATTCTATGAAAAAATTGATTTTCTCTCTTCTTTCACTCTCTGCCTTTGGTCACAACCTTTCATTTCATAAACAAATTATTCTAGAGCAAGGTCTCAAAGTTCAAGAAACTCTACTTGGAGGACTTTCTGGTATACGTTATGACGTAAGTAAAAATCTTCTATATGCCGTTAGTGATGACAGAGCAAGAAAGTCTCCCGCGAGATTTTATACTTTTGATGTTTTTGAAAATAAGAATGGTCTTAATTTTAAAGTTAAAGACGCGATTATTCTCAAAACAGGAAAGGGTACAAATTATAGAAAAGGTAGTGTGGATTTTGAAGATATTGAAATCCTAGATGAAAATAACGTCATTATAACAAGTGAGGGGAACCTCATGAGCCGTTATGTTCAACCTCCTAGAGTTATTGTTTTTGAAAAGTCTGGTAAATATTCTAAAGATTACTTAGTTGATACTAAATTCAAACCTCACAGAGAGAATGGGCACTTTGTCTCAGGAATCAGAGATAATTTAGCCTTTGAACCCCTAAGCTTCACTCCTGACAAGCAACACCTTTTTACAGGTGTGGAAGATGCTTTACAGCAAGATGGTCCAGTGGCCTCAACACGAACTCACTCCAATGTTAGACTTATTCGTTATACAAAAACGGGAAGTGGCTACTCTCCAAATGAAGAATTTGTCTACCCACTTGGTCCTATTTCAAATATTGAAACAACTGTGCAGAGCTTAGCAGCACAGTCAGGGGTTCCAGCTGTTCTGGCCTTAGACAAGAATAACCTGCTTGTTATGGAGAGAACTTACTACCCTCTTCAAAATAGAACCACAGTGCAACTATTCAAAGTCACGATTGAAGAAGATACAACCAATGTTCAGGGAATGCATTCTCTTATAGATAAGAAGTTTAAATATGTTAAAAAGAAACTCTTTGTAAACTTTGACGAGTTTCTTCCAAAGCTCTCAAAGGACTATCGCTTCCTCGATAATATCGAAGGATTAGCACTAGGCCCAAATCTAAGAAACGGAAATCAAACATTGATCATTGTCTCTGATGATAATTTTAACAAAGGACAGAGAACTCAATTTATAGTTTTTGAAATCAAAGGAAAACTGTAATGAGTTACTTCTATCTTAAAGCACTTCATATTATCTTTGTTGTGACTTGGTTTGCAGGGCTCTTTTATATTGTCAGACTCTTCATTTACCATGCAGAAGCTCAAGATAAGCCTGACGAAGAAAAGAGAATTCTATCAAACCAGTTCAAAATCATGCAACGAAGGCTATGGTATGGAATTACTTGGCCATCTGCAATTATGACTCTAATCTTTGGGCCAAGTCTAATTCATGTCTTTATGCCTCTTAAAGATCATACTTGGCTAATAACTAAAATCGCCTTTGTCGTAGGACTCTTCCTTTACCACTTAAGCTGTCACCATATATTTAAAACATTACAAAGAGACGAGTTTAAATACTCTCCGACTCAATTAAGAGTGTGGAATGAAGTGGCAACAATTTTTCTTGTCGCCATTGTCTTTCTCGTAATTCTCAAGGACATTACTCATATGGGTTATGGATTAGTTGGTCTTATTCTCTTTACAATGGTGCTAATGGTGGCCATAAAGATTTATAAGCGAATAAGGCTTAAAAATAACCAAGCTTAGCGAAGTGAACTCGGCGAAACTCCGAGACTGTCCCGCAACTGTATAGTCAGATCCTTACTAAGCATTTCTACCCGCGGAGGTTTTATGGATTTATCACGAAGAATTGAAGACTCTATTACAAAAGTCTCAAAAGCAATCTTCCCAAACACAACTAACCACTATGACACACTCTTTGGTGGTACGGCCCTGAAATGGATGGATGAAGTTTCATTTATTACAGCGACAAGATTTACCAGACAAAAAGTCGTGACTGTCTCAAGCTCACGAGTTGATTTCAAAAAATCAATCCCAGCAGGAACAATTGCAGAGCTCGTTGGAAAAGTTAAAATGATTGGGAAAAGTAGTATTGTTGTAGGTGTCGACATCTATCTTGAAGATATGTATTCAGATAGTAGAGAGCTCGCCGTTCATGGGGACTTCACTTTTGTGGCCATTGACGACAATAAAAAGCCCATAAATATCGAAAAACACTTACCTGTATAAGAAAATATCATCATTTAAGCCCCTAATTCAGGGGCTTCTTTGTCACATATCCGCTATAATTAACACTCATGGATATGAAAAAGAAAATACTTCTAACATTAATCACATTAGTAACTATCAGTGGAATTTATATGTTTAACTTTCTAAGAAAGAGTGAGGCCATTGAAACACAAGATAAGATCGGCTCTCACCTAAAAGACATTCAATCTCAAGAAATAGACTGGAAAAGTAAAGGTGACGATTATTGGAAAGAGAAAATGACACCTCTTCAATATCGAGTCACAAGAGAGCACGGAACTGAAAGGGCCTTTACCGGAAAGTATTGGGATGAAAAACGCGAAGGTGTTTATCACTGCTCAGCCTGTGGTCATGAACTCTTCCATTCTGAGACAAAATTTAAATCGGGTACCGGATGGCCAAGTTTTTACAATGTAGTTAAGAAAGACAATATCAAGGAAACAACTGATTCAAGCTTCGGGATGGTGAGAACAGAAGTCTCTTGTTCACGATGTGGAGCACACCTTGGACATGTCTTCAATGATGGTCCTGCGCCAACGGGTTTAAGGTACTGTATCAATTCAGTTTCCCTTGTTCATAGTGAGGACCTTAAATAGTGACAGTTATAAGAAATGGAATATATCGACACTACAAAGGTCACAATTATAAAGTCATCGATATTGTCAAACACACAGAAACCAACGAAGAGTTAGTGCTCTACGAATGTCTTTACGATAACCCTGATGGAAAGTTTTGGGTAAGGCCTATAAAACTCTTTCAGGAAGAGCTCGTTATTGGCTCTCAGCTAGTTCCTCGCTTTGAATATGTAGGAAATACAAAAGGTAAATCGAGACTTTAATTTCAACATCTGGAATATTCATGAAAAAAAGCATTTCAAAAATTGCCCTTCTCTTAGCCATTTTTGCGGCCATCTTCGCGATTAGACACTTTGGCCTCACTGAGTATTTAACCCTTGAATATCTCAAACAGAATCAATCCTACTTCACAAACTATTATACAGAAAATACAAGTCTTACAATTGCCATATACATGGTTATTTATATTATTACGACGGCCCTCTCTCTTCCAGGAGCAACAATTCTAACACTGGCTGGAGGTGCTCTTTTTGGTCTGACAGTTGGACTGGTCGTTGTCTCATTTGCAAGTACGATAGGTGCCACACTCGCTTTTCTTGGTTCGAGATTCTTTCTAAGAGAATGGGTACAAAGTAAATTTGGCGATAAGCTCAAAGTCATAAATAAGGGAATAGAGAGAGAAGGTGCATTCTATCTCTTCACCTTAAGACTTCTTCCAATCTTCCCATTCTTTCTTATCAATCTTGTAATGGGACTAACTCCGATTCGAACGCTAACTTTCTATATTGTTTCACAAGTAGGGATGCTGCTTGGAACGATTGTCTACGTCAATGCTGGAGTAGAGCTTGCTAAAATAGATAGTCTTTCCGGAATACTCTCACCTTCTCTAATTCTCTCTTTCGCCCTTCTAGGAGTACTTCCTATTGTGGCCAAGAAGATCGTAGAGTTTATCAAATCTCAAAAAGTTTATAAGAGATTTCAAAGACCAAAGAAGTACGATTATAATATGATTTCGATAGGTGCAGGGGCTGCAGGTCTTGTCACTTCCTATATCGGTGCAGCGGTTAATGCAAAAGTTGCACTAATTGAAAAGCACAAGATGGGTGGAGACTGTCTCAATACTGGCTGTGTTCCCTCTAAAGCTCTCATAAAATCTGCAAAAGTTATTCACTACTCTAAGAAGTCTCAACAGTACGGAATTGACAATATCGATGTTGATTTTAAGTTCTCAAAAGTAATGGAAAGAGTTCAAGATGTGATCGCCAAAATTGAGCCCCATGACTCAATCGAACGCTACACAAAACTTGGAGTTGATTGCATTGAAGGACAAGCCAAAATACTTTCACCTTGGGAAGTAGAAGTGAATGGCAAAGTTCTCACGACAAAGAACATTACAATTGCGACAGGAGCAGGGCCATTTATCCCACCAATTCCAGGTATCCAAGATGCAGACTTTCTTGTCAGTGATAATCTTTGGGAACTTAGAGAACTTCCTGAAAGATTCATTGTCCTTGGTGGAGGTCCCATTGGGCTTGAGATGGCGCAAAGCTTTTCTCGTCTAGGATCAAAAGTGACTGTGGTAGAAATGTCTTCAAGAATCATGATTAAAGAAGATGAAGATGTCTCTGAAATAATCACAAGTAAACTTGAAGAAGAAGGTATTAGAATCCTGACTTCACATAGAGCTAAAGAGTTTAAGAATCAGGCAGGAAAAAAGACTCTTATTTGCGAATATCAAGGTGAAGATATTGAACTCTCTTATGACAAGGTTCTTATAGCAGTGGGAAGAAAGGCCAATACAAAAGGCTTTGGTCTAGAAGAATTGGGCATTGAAATAAGAGCTAATGGAACCATTGAAACGAATGATTACCTACAGACAAATTACCCTAATATCTTTGCTTGTGGTGATGTAGCTGGACCTTACCAACTCACTCATACAGCAGCTCACCAAGCGTGGTACTGCGCTGTCAATGGCCTCTTCGGAAAATTTAAGAAGTTTAAGGTCGACTACTCTGTCATACCGTGGGCCACTTATACTGACCCAGAAGTGGCTACAGTTGGAAAGAATGAAGAAACTTGTAAGATCGAAGAAATCCCATACGAAGTGACTAAGTATGGAATAGACGATCTCGACAGGGCCATTGCTGATAGTGAAGATTATGGCTTTGTTAAAGTTCTAACAAAACCAGGTACAGATAAAATCATTGGTGCAACAATTGTAGGGAACCATGCTTCCGATTTATTACTAGAGTTTATCTCGGCCATGAAACACGGTTATGGTCTTAATAAAATCCTAGGGACAATTCACACCTACCCAACAATGGGTGAAGCAAATAAGTATCTTGCTGGAGAATGGAAAAAGGCCAGAAAGCCAGAGGGACTCCTTAAATGGGTTAAGAAGTTCCACTCATGGCAGCGAGGCTAATTTAATATTTTAAAAATGACATGAGCGCATAAGAGCACGTTAGCTTATTAGGTCCTGCTTTAACTTCTTGAGTTTTATTTTCCACGACGTAATAAGGCTCATCCTTTCTCTTAACCCAATTCCAGAATCGACGCCAAAGTCCTGGTCTTTTATTGGTCTGAACAGTGACTGTTTCCAGCTTCTTTTCAGGGACCAAGAAAGCTCTTTTTGAATCTACGAACTCTTTAGATTTTGAAACTAAGTCTTGATAGATTTTATCAGACTGCTCACCATACTCTTCTTTAAGAACCTTTTTGAGATCTGCATCGATCTTCGCTCTTATACTATCGCCACTTAGCTTCCCATCAAATTCAGAATCGTAATAACTGAACATTTCATCTGGAAAAGAAATAAGTGTATGGAGAAACTCCATCTCACTTTTGTAGTCTGTCATTTGATTGAAAACAATCACCTCAGGGTCCACAAGAAAAGCCCCAAGCGACTCTTTTCCAAATCTATAGGCCACATCATAGCTTGATGAAAATGACAAAAAAGGACTTCCCATCGGATCATCGGCATGTTGTTTCATCCAAGTTGTAAGTCTAGCAGTTTCAACAAATTTAGAATTTGGATTCTGCGGGTTTTGAGAAAATTCCTTTCCATACATTGTTTGTAGTGATCGTAATCTTCTATTCCAAGTTCCTTGATTTCTCGTCAGTATTGTCGACATAGCACCAAGCTTACCTTGCTTAACCGCTTCTTCTTTTGAAAGTTCGACACCATCTTTAATCATTGGATAGAGCCTATCACCATCAGTCCCTCTATACATTAAGACTCTATCTTTAAGAGCAACTGGGTTTCTAATCTTATTTAAAGTAAAATCCCAAAACTTATGCTCCATTGGAGTCATCTGTTCTCGAGGAATATACTTCTCTAAAAGAGAGGCCACACCTTCTCTATCATTTGCCTGGAGGAGATTCTTTAACTGCCCATCTGCCGCAGCTTTATCAAGTACTTTCATCACATCTTTACGAGATGCTTCCTGAGCTTTCGCTTCCTTTTTAGCAACTTTAATCGCAGACTCTAATTCAGAAATACTCTCCTGAATTTGTGAAACCTTTTCATCTAATGGTTCACCTGAAATTTCTTCTTGAATATCCTCAATCACATCAAGGTGGATATTTTGTAAATGTAATTGAGCTTGTTTATGACCAGCTCTCGCATTCAATGATGTTTCAAAAAATCCAAATGGATTAGGATATAGGTCTTTATCTACAATCTTACTTAAAATACCCATGATTTCATCTTGTGCTGTCATATCAACAGTTGCTTTCTTTGAACCATAGATTTGAATAATGTGATTTCCTAATTCATCAACTTTAGTATCTAGAACATATGCTGTATTTTCTGGTAGATCATCGACATATTTAATACGAACCTGCATTGATCTTAAATCTACAGAGTACCCCGAACCTGCGGCTTCAAAGTTCTTATTCATTCTCTTAATTTTGGCGTAGAGCTCTTCACTAAAACCCTCTTTATCAGAAAGTGCAGCCTCTTCAGAAAGTCTCACTTCTATCTGACCAGAGTGCCTTTCATAACTCGAAATTTCAGAGGCAGGATTTCTAGCCCCCTCAAATGAGCACGAACTTAAATAAACCAAAGAAAGTAAAATCAATAACTTCTTCATCTAGGAAACTCCTTATTATCCGAGTACTCTTGTCGGAAAAATCCCACTGAAACTTGAGCGAGTTAAATCATTGAATATATTAGTGTTTAAACTTTTGACGGCCCTAAAATTCTTTCAATCATCTGAGCTGAAGTCCCGATAGGTGCTAAAGTTAGAAAATAAAAAAGACCTTATTTTGGAGAGAATATTGAAAGCATTACTTCTTACTCTTGCCCTAATTAGCACTGTATCGGCCAAAGACATGACAGGTGCCATGACTCAATCACAAGTAAAAGCAGCTCTAGAAAGCTCTGAAGTTAGAGATACTATCGAGATGATTGAGAGAGTTCATAGCTCAAAATGTTCTTTAAAATCGGTAAACTCATCTATTGGTGATCATTTTATGAAATATAGCTGCAAAGGCGCAAAGTCTAAAATCAAGCTTATTCTAAGGGCCAATACTAAGGGTGATGAGATTTCGCTAAAAAACTACAAAGTTTTTTTTAAGAAGTAATATCTTCTAATTCTAAGAAGAGGTCTTCAATCTTCTGTTGGACTTGATCCAGATCATCAGTTGCAGTTTGAAGGCCTTCGACATTTCCCTCGATTGAATATCGCTCAATATTCTTTTCTAGTAGTCCCTGATAATTTTCAAGAGTCTCAATCTGCCCCATTATTTCTTTTTCTCGTTCAGCAAGAACTTGAGCATTGACCGACTTTTTCTTCTTTGGAGCAACGGCCTTTTCCTTACGCTCTCGACCTTCTTCTTCTGAATCCCAGCCAATCTTTTCTAAGAATTCATCATAGCTTCCATCAAAGAACTCAGCATGACCTTCTCTAAAGATAACAAGCTTATCAACACATCTTCTCAGAATTTCCTCAGAGTGGGTAACAATGAGACATGCTCCCTTATAATTATCTATAGCACTCATAAGGGATTCAATTGATTCCATATCTAAGTGGTTGGTCGGCTCATCAAGAAAGAGAGCATTTGTTTTCTGAGCTAGAATTTTCCCAAGAAGTACTCTCGCCTTCTCTCCCCCTGAAAGAACATTTATTTTCTTTTCAGCGTCATCTCCACTAAAGAGCATTGTTCCACAAATACCGCGAACTGCAGAGTGAGAAAGGTCTGTATTAACTTCTTGGATCTCTTGAATAATATTATTCTCTGGGTGAAGACGACTTACATTAGTTTGTCCAAAGTGGCCTAAACTTAGGGATGAGTGATTCCAAACTTCTCCAGATGTGGCCTTATGAATTCCCGCAATTGTATTTAATAGAGTTGATTTCCCTTTACCATTCTTTCCGATAATTCCAATTCGATCATGGCGTCCAATTGCAAACTTCACATTTTCAAAAAGAGGTTGGTCAAATCCAAAACTTAAATCCCTGACATCAATCACTGTCTTGGCCGGGCATTCCGTATAGTTAAAATCAAAGCGAAGATCTGAAACGGCCTCAAGCTCTTCCATATCTCCGAGCTTTTCAATGGCCTTCAAACGAGACTGAGCTTGAGAAGCTCCACGAGCCTTGGCCCTATATTTATCAACATATTCCTGCATCTGCTGAATCTTCTTTTCTTGATTGGCCTTAGTCTGCTCGTAAATTCGATCTTCTTCTTCTAGTTGAGAGTAGTACTTATCTGTTTCACCCTTTAATTTCTTAACCCTCTTTCGCCAAATTCCCATCGTATGGGTCACAACTGAATTCATAAATTCTTTATCGTGGGTAATAAGAACGACCTCACCGTCAAAAGACTTAAGAAAAGAGCGTAGCCATCTTAAAGAAACAATATCCAGATAGTTTGTAGGCTCATCCAAGAGCAGACAATTTGGTTCAGTTAAGAGAGTTTTGACTAAATTAATACGAATTTGATACCCACCAGAAAATGACATCGGATCTCGATCCATATCTTCTTTAGTAAAGCCTAGGCCAAAGAGATATTTCTCGGCACGGTAAGTTTCGTACTCCATCTCCTTTGGCAGTACAGACATACACTCTTCAATGACCGTCCTTTTAGTAAATTGAATATGTTGTTCCAAAGTACCTAATTTGTAACCCTTTGGAATTGTTAATGTCCCTTCGTCGTATCCCTCTTTTCCAAGGATAATCTTGAACAGAGTTGATTTCCCTGTCCCATTTCTTCCCACAAGTCCTAATCTCTCTCCCTTATTGATTGAGAAAGTGACATCTGAGAAGAGGTTTCTAGCCCCAAAATTCTTCGAAATACCTACCGCTTGGATCATTTTTTACAGCTCTTTTTATTATACAATTACGCATTATTTCACTATACTCCGTGTACTATAACATTTTTGAGGTAATTCATGAACACATCATTTGCGAAGCTAAAGAATATCGCTGTTGTCGCGCACGTTGACCACGGGAAAACGACAATGGTTGATGAACTCTTAAAACAATCTAACACATTCGATTCAAGAGCCGAGATCGAAGAAAGAGTTATGGACTCAGGTGAGATTGAGAGAGAAAGAGGGATCACAATTACGGCCAAGAACTGTTCTTTCATCTGGAAAGATACGAAGATTAACCTTCTTGATACTCCAGGCCACGCCGACTTTGGTGGTGAAGTTGAAAGATCACTTATGATGGTTGATGGTGTTCTTCTTCTAGTTGACGCTTCTGAAGGTCCACTTCCTCAAACAAGATTCGTTCTTAGAAAGGCGCTAAGTAGAGGTCTTAAAGTTGGTGTTATCGTTAACAAGATCGATAGACCAGACCAAAGAATTGATGAAGTAAAAGGTGAAGTTGAAGATCTTCTTCTTGAAATCGCAACAGAACTTGAACTTGAAGACTTTGATATTGATATCCCATTTATGTATGCTTCAGCAAAGAATGGTTGGGCGACACTTGACCCTAGTGAAGAAAGAAGCGACATGCTTCCTATTCTAGACTTCATGGTAAGTGACTTCTACCCAGAACCTGAAAGAGATATTGAATCTCCACTTCAACTTCTTGTTTCAAACCTAACTTACTCTAAGTTCTTAGGACAGCAGTTCGTAGGAAGAATCTCAAAAGGTAAGATTGTGAAGAACCAAAACTTCACATGTGTTATGGCCGACAAAGAAAAGAATTTTAAAGTTTCAAATATTCAGACTTATGATGGACTAACAACTCAAGAAGTTGATGAGGCCCTAGCTGGAGAAATCGTTATCTGTGCAGGTATCGAAGAAGTTCATATTGGTGATACAATCTGTCCAACAGATGCAGTTAATCCACTTCCAAGAATTGAAGTAGAGCCACCAACAGTTGCTGTTAACGTTTCTGTTTCAACTTCTCCACTTAGTGGTCAAGAAGGTGAATACCTAACAAGTAGAAAACTAGAAGAGTTCCTACAAGATGCTTGTCGTCTTAACGTTGCACTTCAGTACGAAGCAACAGATGATCCAAAAATCTTTAAACTAAAAGGACGTGGTGAGCTTCAACTTGCTATCGTTTTCGAAGAGTTAAGAAGAAAAGGTTACGAGCTAATGGTTTCTAGACCAGAAGTTCTTTTCATGGAAGAAGATGGACAAAAATTAGAGCCATATGAAAAAGCTGTTTTAGATGTTCCTGAAGATTTTACTGGAGCAGTTACAGAAAAGCTTTCAATCAGAAAAGGAATCATGTCTGCTATGCAACCAATTGGTGAAGGTAGAACTAGAATTGAATTCGAAATTCCTTCTCGTGGACTTATTGGATATAGATCAGCATTCCTAACTGATACAAGAGGTGAAGGAATTCTTTCAACAGAATTCTTAGGATATAGACCACATGCTGGTGAAATGCTTGCAAGACAAAACGGTGCAATCATTTCGGATAGAGCTGGTAAAGTTACTGGTTATGCCCTATTCAACCTTCTTAACAATGGTGAGTTCTTTATTGAGCCAGGTGATACTGTTTACGAAGGTATGGTTGTTGGAGAAAGTAAAAAAGAAAACGACTCTAACGTTAACGTATGTAAAGGTAAGCAGCTAACAAGTGTTAGAACGGCGGTAAGGATGAG
>NZ_AUNJ01000320.1 GCF_000447775.1 Bacteriovorax sp. DB6_IX | reverse complement strand
GTTCTGTATTTATTCCAAATGATTACGCTCCAAGCGTTGAGGATAAAGAAAAGATTATATATCGAAATAACTTACCAGCATCACAAATAGAGGTTGAAGGTATTGAAAGTATCATCTCCTTTAAAGAGAGGAAGTATGACCTTTTGATCTTTGATGTTGAACTAAAGAATCAGTCAAAAAATGATATTCTCATTACACCGAGATATTTTCACTTACTCGACAAAGAAAGAATTATACCACACGTTGACTATCAGGAAGACCTAAGCTTACAAAAATCAGATATCAATAGACAGGAAAGAGATATCAAAACTAATTCACTTCAAGATATTGGAAGTATTTCAGCTGACTTTATATCATTATTCCAGAAGGTGAAGATTATAAAGAGTACGAAGAAAGAAGAAGCGAAGAAGAAAGACGTTTAGAAAAAGCTCATAAGAAACTATTTTTGAGTAAGAAGGAATATGAAAAAAAACTTCAAGTTTATCCACTAAGACAAACCCTTCTAAAAGGTGAATCGAAAAAGTTAACTCTAATCTATAGTCTAGAAGACAACCCGGAATTTCTCACATTTATGGTTGGCCAGAAAAAGAAAGAACTGATGAGATTCAAAAAGATAAAATAAAAAGGGGCTTACAGGGCCCCTTCTTTGTTTATAGATATTTCAAATGAAATCTTATGTGATCTTCAATATAGCTACTTATGAAATAGTAACTATGATCATAACCTTCTCTGTAGTTTACGATACTTTCTTGATTGGCCGCTTGAGAAGCTTCTTCAAAGTTCTTAGTGAGAAGTTGTTCTTCAAAAAACTCATCGGCCAGCCCCTGATCGATTAAAATCGGCTGAGGGTGTTTATGACCTGATTTTAAGAGCATACAACTATCGTATTGATTCCAATCCTCTTTATTATCACCTAGATATCCTTTTAAGGCCTTCTGTCCCCATGGACAGTTCACAGGATTAACAATAGGTGAAAATGCTGAAATAGATTTAAAAAGCTCTGGGTTTCTCAAACCGATAACTAACGCTCCATGACCTCCCATAGAGTGTCCAGTGATTGAAATATCCTTAACTTCAAAATCATCTCTTAAGAGTTTCACTAAATCAGAAACAATATAATCATACATCTTATAATTATCTTTATATCCATCAGTTGTAGCATTCACATAGAACCCTGCCCCCGATCCAAAATCGTAACTATCATCTTCTCCAGTAACACCTACTCCCCGAGGAGAAGTGTCCGGACATATTATCATCGTCCTAGTTTCAGAAAGAACTTTTTGTGCACCGGCCTTCGTTATAAAATTTTCTTCGTTACAAGTTAAGCCAGATAACCAAATAATTGCGTTATCAATCTCTTTAACCTCGCTAGGGAGAAAGACTGAAAACTTCATTTCTTTTTTTGTTGCTTCAGAATGATGAGAGCAAAATAATGTCTCTCCCTCAAAACTTTTGTGCCTCTTTAAAACTTCAAACGACATTATGACTCCATTGAGTAATCAATAACAGTTCTGATACTCTTACCTTCATGCATAAGATCAAATGCTTCATTGATTTTCTCTAGAGGTAACTTAAATGTAACGAGATCATCGAGATTAATTTCACCACTCATATAACGATCTACATAACCAGGAAGTTCAGTCCTTCCTTTTACTCCACCAAAAGCACTTCCCTTCCACACTCTTCCAGTAACAAGTTGGAATGGTCTCGTACTAATTTCTTGTCCAGCTCCGGCAACACCAATAATAATTGATTCCCCCCAACCTTTATGACAACACTCTAATGCTGATCTCATAAGCTGCACATTTCCAACACATTCAAATGAATAATCAACACCACCATCTGTCATCTCTACGATGACTTCTTGAATTGGTTTGTCATAATTTTTAGGATTAACAAAATCAGTCGCACCAAATTTCTTTGCCATTTCAAATTTATCTTCGTTGATATCTACAGCAATGATTTTCCCGGCCTTTGCCATTCTTGCACCTTGAATTACAGAGAGTCCAATTCCTCCAAGACCAAAAATTGCAACGGTTGCACCTTCTTCAACTTTAGCAGTATTAAAAACAGCACCAATTCCAGTTGTAACTCCACAACCGAGAAGACAAATTTTATCAAGAGGTGCTTCTTTACTTACCTTTGCCAAAGAAACTTCGGGAAGAACTGTGTACTCAGCAAATGTTGAAGTTCCCATATAGTGGTGAATCATTTTTCCGTCTTTTGAGAAACGTGACGTACCATCTGGCATAAGTCCTCTTCCCTGTGTCTCACGAACACTTGAACAAAGATTAGTTTTACCAGAAGTACACATTTTACAAGTTCCACATTCAGCAGTGTACAAAGGAATAACGTGGTCACCTTTTTGAAGAGTTGTCACTCCTTCACCCACGGCCTCAACAATTCCACCACCTTCATGTCCTAAAATAACAGGAAATAATCCCTCTGGATCTTGACCAGACAGTGTGTAAGCATCAGTGTGACAAACACCTGTTGCAACGATCTTTACTAGGACCTCACCTTTCTTTGGTAGCTCTAGATCAACTTCTTCAATTTTAAGAGGCTCTTTAGGACCCCATGCAACTGCAGCTTTAACCTTCATTGTATTCTTGCTCATAGAAAATATCCTTTGTTTATTTTTAAGACTTTACCTATTGTAGTCTATTGACAATTACGCATCAAGTTGACACATTGTTAACCTATGGAAACAATCAAGAACTTTAAAAACCTCATCGCCTTTGAAAAAGTCGCCAAACTAGCAAGCTACTCCAAGGCTGCAAAAGAGCTGAATGTCTCAAAAGCCTATGTCTCTAAAATGATTCAAGAATTAGAAAATGAATTAGGACAAAGGCTCTTTAATCGATCAACAAGAGTCGTGCAACTCACAACTGTAGGCGAGAAATTTTATCAAGCATGTTCTACAAGTTTTCACAGTATTAATAAGGCCCTTGATGAAGTTCAATCAAAGTCAGATCTTCCAAGTGGTAAATTAAGAATTACTGTTGCAGGTGTTTTTGGTGAGGAGTTTATCTCCCCTCTCGTCTTTGAGTACTTAAAGAAATATCCTAACGTGAAAATTGAATTAGTTTTTGAGGAGAGGATAGTTGATCTCATCAAGGATTCTTATGATTTTGCGATAAGGGTTGGCCACCTCAAAGACTCCTCTCTAATTTCTAGAAAGATTGCAACTCGGAAAGTTTATATTTGCGCAACTCCAAATTATCTCAATCTCCATGGGATTCCAAAAAGTCCTGAAGAACTTAAGAAGCACAATTGTCTTTCTTTAAAAGAGAATTGGAGCTTTATCATTAACAACAAGAGACATAGCTTAACGATTGGGGGAAATTATAAGAGCAACAACGGAAGAACACTTTTAAAAGCAGCTCTTAGTGATCTAGGAATCTGTTACTTACCTGGAGAATATGTCCTTCCCCATATTGAGAATGGTAATCTTATTTCCATCTTAGAGAGTTATACTCCTGAAGAAATTCCGATATGGCTACTTAGTCCTAGTAAGAGGAATATTTCAAAGACTGCTGAAACCTTTGCCAAAGAAATTTCTTATATATCGCAAAGCTTTCAGAGAAAATAAGAGTAGGCCTGTATAGACCTACTCGTATTATAATTATTTTAGATTCTTGAAGAAAGCTTGGCTAAACCTTTCATAGTCTTCGAACTGTGGCATGTGTCCTAATCCTTTAAGCTCAACAAGTTTAGAATTTTTTAGAGATTTCTTAGTCACCCGACCAAGCTTCTTATAATCTCCTAAAGTTCTATTAATACCCTCTTTCTTCCAATTTCTTCCTGGTCCAGTTTTATCTCTTGTTCCGATTACAAGTAACGTCGGATGATTAATACTCTTAAATAGTGTTGTAATATCTTCACTAAAGATTGGACCATAAGTTAGAGCATTATTCCAAGCGACTCTAGGCCAATCACTTCCTTTCATTTGTCCATTATAAGGCTCTAAAAGTGAATCATATTCACTCTTCCACTTTCCATCATAGTAATTTTTAACTTGATAAGCCTTGAACTTCTCGGGAGTTTTCTTAAGCTCGTTTCTGTAAAAGAATTCGGGATCCTTGTATTGGACATATTTGAGGTAGGGTTCAAGGCCAATTGGATTTACCATCACAAGCTGCTCCACACTTTTTGGATAGAGATAAGTAAAATGCGTAGCTAGCATTCCTCCCATTGAGTGGCCAACAAGAACTGTTTTCTCTATACCTAACTTGTCTAAGAGTTTCTTAGTATTTAAAGCAAGGTTTGCAAAACTAAATTGATAAGATTTTGGTTTAGAACTCTTTCCAAACCCTATCTGATCAGGAATAACCACTCGATAACCACGTTTTACAAGGTCATTGGCGATTCTCTCCCAATAAAACCCTGCGAAATTCTTACCATGAAGTAATGTAATAACCTTCTTGGAGTCTTTATTGAGATCCATATAGGCCATTTCCAGCTCTTGCTTCTGTGACTTAAGTTTGAATTGATAAACCTTAAAAGGGTACTTGTATTTTGTTAATCGTTGATCATAAGTTGTCTCATTCTTTGTTGTGAATTGAGAACAAGAGATCAGACCGATGGTCAAAGATAGTAAGAGGGCTTTTTGAAACATTTATACTCCATTAAGTTTTAGAAAGTTTTGCTCACACAAATACTCTAACAAGTTTTTGCTATATTCCAAGTGTGACTTTTCTGTGTATTTTAATTGAGTATAAACTTGAGCAAGATTCTCAATGTCAAATTCTTCTAATTGTTTTGTAAACTTTGGGTCATTTTTGAAGCGCTTCATTCCCTCAAAGTTCTTTTCAGCATAAATTTCATCAATTGCTTCAGGTGAATAGTCACTATACTTTTCATAATGAACGACTCCTTTGAGTGGAAGTCTTTTCTTGAGGACTGGCTCCTCATCTGGATAGCCTAAAGAGAACCCAACAATAGGTACAACATTCTCAGGTAAATCCAAAACTTTACCAATTTCAGAGGCACTAGCAAGAGTTGTTCCCATATAACATATTCCAAGCCCAAGACTCTCTGCCGCAAGGGCAGCATTCTGACTTGCTAAAATGGCATCAATTGAAGCAATCATAAAACTCATATAGTTATCAAAATTATTAGCTGCTGAATTCTGAGACAACCATTTCCTCTTCCTATTAAAATCTGCACAAAAAGTTAGAAAGACAGGAGATTCCATTAACATGGTCTGTTCAAAATGAGCATTAAACATTTGCTCCTTAATTGTTTTATCTCGGCTCACAATAATTGAATAGGCCTGCATATTTCCTGAAGTCGAAGCACATATCGCCGCCTCTAATATGACATCTAAAACGTCATCACATACTTCTTTATTCATATATTTTCTAATTGATCGATGTGAACGGAGCTGTTCAATAAAGTTATTCATGACAAACTCCATTAAACTCTCCAAAGACAAATCCTCCACTAGAAAGAGTTCCTCTTAGATTACATTTACTTATAATTGATGCTTTGAGAATGACTTTAAACTCTTTCCCATTTTCTTTGGCCAAGAATTCTCCGACTAATTCTTGATCCTTTAGCACTCCTGAGAAGTCTGACTTAAAAACATTTGGAACAGAGAAATAT